>DATLGO010000081.1 GCA_035540375.1 Candidatus Thermoplasmatota archaeon | reverse complement strand
CCCTCGACCGCGCCCGCGAAGCGCTCGCCCTACCGCCCGGACCTGCTGGCCGGCTACACCGCGCTGGTGACGGGCGGCGGCACCGGGATGGGGCGCGCGATGGCGCTCGCGTTCGCGGACCACGGCGCCGACGTCGTCGTCGCATCGCGCAAGAAGGAGCACCTCGACCCCGTCGCGGAGGAGATCCGCAAGCGCGGCCGCAGGGCGCTCGCCGTGCCGGTGGACGTGCGCGACTTCGCGCGCGTCGAGGCGCTGCGGGACGAGATCGAGCGCGAGTTCGGCGCGCTCGACATCCTCGTGAACAACGCGGCCGGCAACTTCCTCGCGCCCGTGTCGGACCTTTCCCCCAATGGGTGGAACGCGGTCGTGAACATCGTGCTTACGGGCACGTTCCACGTCTCGAAGGCCATGCTTCCGCTTCTCGAGAAGCGCGCCGGCCGCGCGTCGGTGACGAACATCATCGCGACGTACGCGTACGCCGCGGCGCCGCTGGTCGCGCACTCGGGCGCGGCGAAGGCGGGCGTCCTGAACCTCACGCGTTCGCTCGCGCTCGAGTGGGCGCACCGCGGCATCCGCGTGAACGCGATCGCGCCGGGGCCCGTCGACACGGAGGGCGCGTCGTCGCACCTGTTCCCGACGCCCGAGATTAAGGACCGCATCCTCTCGACGGTGCCGCTTTCGCGCTTCGCGGAAGCGGACGAGATCGCGCACGCGGCAGTGTACCTCGCAAGCGACGCCGCGTCGTACGTCACGGGAGACTGCCTCATCATCGATGGCGGGCTTTCGTGGAGCACGCGGTTCCTGGGCGAGTGAGAGGCACCATCGATTCGGTTGATAGTGCGCAGCGCCCTTGCACCCTGCCCCCTGTGACTCGTCAAGCAATCATTTATGAGGGGATCAGGGCACTTTAACGTCGTGGCAGGCAAGGGAGCGTTCCGCACCGTCCTCGTTCTTGCGCTCGCCATCGCGTTCCTTCCGCTCGGAGCGATCGCGGCCCCGACGGTGCCCCTCGATCCCGAGCCGAGCCCCGGGTTCCAGTTCCTGTCGCCCGCGGTCTTCGCGCGCATGTCCGATGTCGATTCCGAAGCGTGCGGAAACGGCGAGAAGACCGCCATCCGATCCCTCACGCCCGAACTGCCTCGCGCGGCTGATTCCGCGAAGGTCTACAGTGGGCCGAACCTCGTGACGCTCGCTTGCCCCTTCCGTTTCAATGCGACCGTGGAAAAGCCGTTCCGGCTTGATCAAGGGATTTCTTTCACCACGTGGCTGCTCTGCTCGCGTCCTTCGCCTTATTTCCGCATGAGCGACGTTCCCACCTTCGAGGACTACCGCTTCCAGTTGATGAAGAACGGAAAGATCGTCGCGAAGTCCGCGGGGAAATTCTCGTCATTTCTCCAGGTTTGCAATGACATCTTCGTGAAGCCGGTAAGGATCGACTTTAACGCGAACATCACGGATGTCACGTTCGCCGCGGGAGACATGCTCCAGGCCAACGTTGTTTTCTTCGGCGCGCCCGATGCAGGCAACTCCCTCTATCTGCTCATGGCGGGCCGTGACCATCCGTCCGCCCTCTACGGCGTCGGCCTTCCCGGCCTGCGACGTGTGAACCCCACGTCGGATCTCGTCGTCGACATGCCCGAGGCAATCCTCGAGGTCGGCCCCGGCAATGCAACGTCCCACACGCTCACCATCGAGAACGTCGCGTCCGTACCGCGTCTGGTGAAGGTCGTGGTGAATAACGGGCCCCCCGGCTGGACGGCCTGGAGCGATCCGGCCGCCGTCACGATTGCCCCGAACGGCTCGGCGTCGGTCGCCGTCACCATCGCGGCGCCCCTCACGGCCCGCTGGGCCGAAGTGGCGACGCACCGTGTCGTCTTCCGGACCTCGGAAGAGGCGGGCGCCGTCGACATCACAACCGAGGTTGAACCCGGAAAAGGCGACATCGCCCCGTGGATGCAGCCTAAACCGCGGGACGACAATCTCACGATCCTGACCCCCGCTTCGTCGCCCGCGTCGGAGCCGAGCACGCTGCTCGGCCTCCTCAAGGAATTGTCCACCGAGATCATCGCGACCGCGATCACGGCGGGAATCGCCACGGCGATCGCGCTGTGGCGGAAGTCGAAATCCGCGGCTTGATCTGGCTCGTGGCGCCGCCCGAGTCAGATTCCGCGAGCAGCGCCGACGTAATATTACTACGATGCGCCGTCCCTGAAGCGTGCGTCAGTTTCTCGCCGCGACCGCGAACGGAAAGGTCGCAGGCCGCGCCTCGACGAGCGCGGGGCTCACGAGCACCTCGCGCACCGGGTGTTCGCCGTGGTGTGCGCGGTAGGATTCGAAGGCCACCTCGGCCGCGCGCTCCGGCGGCGCGACGCGGACGCGCGACGCCACGGTACGTCCGCTCGGATCCTTGACGCCCGTCACGATGAGCGTCTGGCCGTCGATGAGGAAATCCGGCGTCACGCGGATGAAGCCCGTGGGCATGCGGCGGGCGTGCGCGCGACGGGTCTTGAAGGTTGGCGAGGAAAGCTCCAGCCATGCGAAAGCGTGGCCTGGAGAGAAAAGACCCGCGGGCCGACGCGCGACCCGCGGGAGGGGGGAGGGGATGCAGCGTGAGGCGCTACGCGCGCTCGAGCCAGACGTCGTTTCTCACAGCATGTCCTCCCGGGCGAACTCGAGGCGGATGTTCGCGAAGCCGAGAGGGTCGCGCGCCACGCGCGCGGCGTCGACGAGCTTGAGGAGGAGGCGGGAAACCGTCATCGAGGCCCCTGTACGCGGCCCCGCACTTGAGGGCTTCGCTCTTGCTACTACCTCGTGGAGTGAATTCCCTACTTCTGAAGATCGATGAGGGAAACGCGCTCCAGGGCGAGGTCCGGCCATCTCCCCCGGGGGATCGCGGCGCGAAGGCTCGCCTCGACGCCCAGCCGGTCGAGCTTGGCTTCGGACGCCTCGAGCACGGCGTCGTCGCGGCGCCATCCGAGACGCGTCGCAAGGGTGTCGAGCGCGGCCTCCGCGCCCCCGCCGAGCGCGACGGCTGCGAGCGCGAGGCCTCGTCCCTCGGGCGCGCCCATGCGCGCGAGCGCCTTCGCGATCTGCCGCTCGCCGCTCGCGTACACGAGCACCGCGAGCGCGAGGTCCTCGCTCTTGTGGCGACCCTCCGCGCGGGCCCTCCGCGCGAGCCGCGCCGCGTGCACGAGATGGTCGCGCCCGACGACGGCGGCCGCGTCGAAGATCTGGATGACGGTATCCCGTGTATGCGCCGCTTTCACGATCGCGACGAGATCGGGCGTCGGCGGCGCGTCGCCGCGGTAGCCTCGCACCACGATGGGGGCGTCTTCGTCCTCGGGCATCATTCCTGATCGAACTCCTGGAGCTTCATCTGGCCCGCGCGGGGTGCGGCGACCGCGGCCTCGGTCGCGGCGGCCTCGGAAGCCTGCGCTTCCGGCTCGCCGCTCACGGCGCGCTTGATGCTCGCGGCGAGCGTGG
This sequence comes from Candidatus Thermoplasmatota archaeon, assembly GCA_035540375.1. Classification (NCBI taxonomy): domain Archaea; kingdom Methanobacteriati; phylum Thermoplasmatota; species Thermoplasmatota archaeon. The sequence continues at coordinate 5,229 of DATLGO010000081.1, read as the reverse complement.
GACCGATCCCCGGCACGCGCGCGAGCGCGGCCGCGTCGACGACCTTGATCGCCTCGATGTTTTTGTAGCCGGCCTTGAAGAGCTGGCGCGCGCGGTACCGGCCGACGCCGCGGAGGCGCAGCACGGGAAGAAGCTCGCGCTTCGCGCCGTGACGCACGCGAGCCTCGAGCTCGCTGATCTCGCGCGTGACGCTTTTCTGGAACAGGTTCGCGATTTCGCGCATCGCGCTCAGGAGCCATTCCGCGGTGTCCACGCGCGTGCGGATGTCGCCGGGGTAGACGCCGTACTTCTTGACGATGTCCTCGTCCGTGACCTCCTCGCACCAGTCATGAACGAGGCTCGCCGTCTTGAGCTCCGCGAGGAACCACTCGTAGTCGAGGCCCGATGGCGGCGGAAGGAGGAACTGACGCTCGCGTTCGAGCACCTCGCCCTCGAGCCACTGGTCCGCGCGCCGCATGTAGAGCTGCGGCATGTCTGGCGTCGAGCACACGGCGTGCAGGAACGACATCGGCGTGAGTTCCACTTCGTCGACGCGCTTGAGGGCGTTGCGCATCTTCACGCCGGAGAGCGGGTCGACGTAGAGCTCGCTCACGCGCTTGCCGAACTTCGTCGGCGAGAAGCGGTCTCCCTTCGCTTCGATGAAGCCCTCCTCGAGAAGGAAGTCCAGCACGCTCGTGATGCGCGTCTCGATGGTCCAGACGTCGCCCTGCTCCGCGTAGAACGTCGCGCGGATGAAGTCCTTGAGGCTCGTTTCGTCCTCGACGAACCCGGACGCGATCGAGGCGAGAACGTGCGTCCTCAGCGCGTTCTCCGTACCGAGCTTGGAGATGACGCGCTCGCTGTCGGCGAGCAGGTAGTTGAGAAGGATCGCTTCGCGTTCGTCGGGGGCTCGCGCGATCGTGATCGCTTCGCCCACCTTGTCGTATTTGGGCCGGCCCGCGCGACCCGCCATCTGCTTGTATTCGAGGACCGGCAGCGGCGCGTTCCCCGCCTCGACGTCGTAGCGCCACAGGTCGCGCACGATGACGCGCCGCGCGGGGAGGTTCACGCCCGCCGCGAGGGTGGGCGTCGCGGCGATGGCCTTGAGGTGCCCCGCCTTGAAGGCCTGCTCGACCATGGATCGCTCGGTGTTCGTGAGGCCCGCGTGGTGGAAGGCGGCGCCATCCTTGAGCGCTTTCGCGAGCTTGCGCTCCACGCTCGTCTCTTCGGCGCCCTTGAGGGACGCGGCCATCTCCTCGAGCGCCGCCTTGTTCTCGGGGCGCAGGTGCTTGCGCGTCGCGTCGCGCAGCTTCTCGGCCATCGCTTCGGTGCTCTTGCGCGTGTTCACGAAGACGAGCACCTGGCCGCCGGTGCGGCACGCGTCCTCCGCGAGCGCGAGGGACGGGTCGTCGAACTGGGAGTCGATTTCGAGGACCGCATTGTCGAGAAACTTCACCTCGCGCCCCGACCAGATGCCCTCGCGCAGCTTCACAGGTCGCCATTCGTTCTTAACGTGCGTCGCCTTGAGCCAGCTCGCGACCTCGGCGGAGTTCGCGACCGTCGCCGAGAGGGCGACGATCTGCGCCTCCGGATTGAGCTGGCGGAAGCGCGTGAGGATGACCTCGAGCGTCGGGCCGCGGCCCGCATCGTTCAGGAGGTGGACTTCGTCGGAGACGATGCAGCCGATCGACCGCAGCCAATGCGCGCGGTGGCGCAGGAGCGCATCGGCCTTCTCGCTCGTGCAGACGATCACGTCGAACGAGCCGAGCTGCGGCTCGGCGGCGTCGTAGTCGCCGATCGAGAGCGCGACGCGGAGGCCGAGGGGGCGCCCGAGGTCCCTGAGGTCCTCGAACTTCTCCGCCGCGAGCGCCCTGAGCGGCACGATGTAGAGCGCCTTCGCGCCCTTGAGGCACCGTTGCAGGATGGCGAGGTACGCGACGAGCGATTTGCCCGAGGCCGTGGGGACCGCGAGGACGAGATTCTTGCCCGCGACCGCGACCGGGGCCGCGTCCGCCTGGCTGGGCCAGAGCTCGTCGTAACCCGCCTCCATGAGGCGGCGCGCGAGGCGCGGGTCGATGCCGGGAATGTCGCCGACGCGAAGGCCCACGGGCGGGCCAAGCGATTCTTCGCTTAAAGACGCTTGCCGCAGGTCGCCGAACGTCGATCGGGCTCTTGCATCAAGCGCTCGAAAGAGGCGTCATGCGTCCTGCCCCGTTCGTCGCCGTCGCCGTCGCGGCCATGCTCGTTGCGCCCCTCGCGGCCGCGAGCCTCTCCGAGGCCCTGCTCGCCGCGGCGCTGCTTGGCGGTGGGGAGGAGCTCGCGATGACGCCGGAAGCGGCCTCCAATGCCTGGCTCGTGGTGTACCCTGCCGGCCCGACCCCTACCTTCCAGCCGTTCGAGCGGACAACGGAGCCGAATGATTAAGGGAGGGTACGCCGGCTGGAGCAGGGAGGCTTCAGCGTGTCGGTCGTCCGTCCTTCGATCCTGTTGATCCCGCTCCTTGTGCTCGCTATTGCTGGATGCGTGACGCTTCCCAGCTCATACACCGCGAGCGTAAGCCACGAGGCGGATGAACCGAATCGTCCGGCGCGGGATGCGGCCGGACAGTACAACTGCGTCGCTGAAGCGCGCGGCGGCGCGGGAACCCCGGCGTGCCCTTCCGTCGAAACGGGAGAGCAGAACCCGAAGCGTGGCATCAGGGTGCTCGACAACTTCTATGGAACCGTCCTCCCGAGCAATCCGCAGGAGGACGCCGCGAACCCGGTCGCCTACGTCCTCTCGGGCGATGCCGGGCCGACGTCGATCGCGAGCGATCCCATCGTCTTCAACTTCCACCGCGGCACGAACGGGCTCCTTCCCGACTTCATCGCCCCCGGCGCGGGGCACTTCCTGACCGTGCTCGGTTTCTGGAACGATCTCAACGGAGACGGGAACGCCCGTTACCTCACGACGCCCGACGGCCAGCTCGCGCCGGCGAACGAGTGGGTGGGCATCGAGAAGAAGGCGATCTACAGCTACGTGACGCCGGGAAGCCACCCACCCCTCCTCACGATCGTCCGTCCCGGCGAAAGCGAACCCGACGTGCGCTATGACGCGGGCGCCAATGGTCTCTACGGCAACAAGGGCGGTTGGTCCGCCGTCCACGTGATTGTCTTCACGGACGGCTCGCTTCTGCAGGATTACACGGTCATCACCGTCTCCGACGCGCTTCTCGCGCCGAGAGAAGACGGCCGCTTCCCCTTCACGGCCGGCCCCGAGTCCCTCGTGGACATCGACGTCTATGCCGCGCAGGCGCCTGGCTCCGTTGCGATGCTTTACGGAAGCACCCTCGCGACCGCGGTCAACGAGATCGGGAGTCCGACGATCGGTTACTGTCCCAATTACTGCTATGTCGATCCGCCGCGGGCCGGCGACGGCCCCGCAGCGCCCGTCGTCGCAAGCGCCGTTCAGGCCGTATGGGCGACCTATCCGCGCGAATGGGAGGAGCAATCGGGCTCCAGTTCCGCGGGCCGACTCGGCGATCATCAAGCCGATTACGCCGGATGGATGGATCTCATCGGACGTTCGAAATACATGACCGCCGCCGCGATCGCCGCGCACGACGGCGCCCTCGTTGGCCGGGCGAGCGACGGGGCCCAGACGGCGGCGCCAGGGTATTTCGGGCTCGAAGCGTGGGTGGGCGCTTGGAAGGACATCAACCACGACGGCCACGTCGGTCGGGCCTCCTCGCCCGATCCCTACGAAAAAGGGACGCGACCGCTGCCGGACGACTACTGGAACCCCTCGGGGGAGTTCTTCGGCCAGGTCAAGACGACGAACTTCAAGGTCACGCTCACACCCGATGATGGCGAGTGGGGCGTCGCGACCATCTTCGAGACGCTTTTCCTCGTCCCGCTTCCAACGGCGCACGGGCCGCGCTGCGACGTGGTGAACAACTGGCCTGACAATTGCCTCACGCTCGAACAGCGCGGACCCATCGAGGTCTCCCTCTCCCATTCCGAGACGGAAGGGCGCGCGGGCTTCTTCGTCCTGAACTCGCCGATCTTCTTCCCCTTCGGGTCGCCCGGGTTCACGGCGTGCTCGTCCGTGGTCGAGGTCCCCTTCGTTCGCGCAGGAGAACCCGTCGTCGACCCAGTGTGGGACTGCGACCGGTTCCCCGCTTGGGATCGTCTCTGATCACGCGTCCGGCACGCCCGGCTTCCCGTTGAGCGGCGTGCGCTCGACCTCGAGCTCGTCGGCGGTCGGGTACACCTCCGAGAGGTAGCACGGGAAGGGGATCTCCTCCGCGATCTCCTCGAGCACCCACGGCGCGACTTCGAGGCGGTCGCGCGCGGCCTGCGGTTTCGCGTGCACCACGGGGAGCGGGATCGCGCGGCCCGTCGTCGCCATCGCCTCGGTGCGCTCGTCCGGGTTGAGCGAGCCGCGACCCACGTCCGTCGCGAGGCGCACGTGGATGAGGTCCGCGGGGATGTCGAACGCCTCGCGCATCTCCTCCGCGACCTCCGCGGGGTCGGGGCAGTCGACGACGCCGCGCAGGAGCGTGCCGTCGTCCGTGATGACCTCGTGCGGGCGGGCGACGGCCTGCGCGCGGCGGCGCAGGCGCTCGCGCAGCTGGATCGCGTCCTTGAAGGGCGACGAGCAGAAGTGGATCGTGATCGGCTGGTCGCGGTGCTTCGCCATGAGCGCCCGCGCAACGTCCGCCGATTCCATGGCGCTCATCGAGACGTCATCGCGGATGCGCATGCCGCGCTTCAGCATCTCCACGTAATTCGTCTCGCTGAATTCCATCTCGTTCAGGTTGATGAACGCGACCTCGTGCGCGACGAGCCAGCCCACGAGCTTCTCCATCGAGGAGAGGAACCCTGGGATGCAAGGGATCTCGAAGCCGATGTCCATCGAGCTTGCGAGCGCCTCCTTGTAGAGGCGCGCGTACTTCGGGTGCGCGTCGACGTCGGCCCAGATCTCCTCCGGGGGATGGAAGCGCAGCTCGTCGAGGCCCGCCTCCGCGAGCGCGGGGATCCACTTCGGGTCGAAGGGGATCTGCGTGTACATGTGGATGTGGTGCTTCGGCCCGAACTCCTGCTTGAGGAAGCGGATGTAGCCCAGGGTGCGCTCCGGGTCGTACATCGGGTCGCCGCCCGTCATGCCGGTGCCGCGGGCGCCGATGGCGCGCGCCTCGGCCGCGATGCCGGCGAGGTCGTCCGCGTCGAGCCGCTTCTCGTTCGCCCACACCGGCGACGCCTGCCCCTT
>DATLGO010000080.1 GCA_035540375.1 Candidatus Thermoplasmatota archaeon | reverse complement strand
TCCGGGGGACGCGGGGGGCCGGGATCGGACGGCGGGAGCCGGGCGCCATGAGGGGGGCGCAACGCGGCCGGGCCGGCCTTTCACGGAGGAGCGTGAAGCGGGGAGGACATGCACGGATATCCTGGATCCGACGCGCCGCTTATCCTTCGCCCCATTCTTATACCTTTGGAGGTCGGGAGAAGGGGCGCCCCCGTGTTTTTTCCGGGGGATTTCCGGGGGAATTGCAGGGATCCCTCACCCGTGCCTCGGGCGGCGCGTGGCTTCGAGGGCGGCCATGAAGGCGGGCAGCTCCTCGACGGCCCGCGTCCCCTTCTTCGCGAGGCGGGCGACTTCCCGGCGGCAGGCGAGGTCGGCCGCGATGCCGTTCGCGGGCAGCGCGTCCGCCAGAAGCCGCGCGACGCGACCGCCGGTGCGGTCCCAGTCCACGAGGACCACGACGCGCCGGATGCCCGCGCGGGCGAGCCGCTCCGCGAGGCGGGTGACGCCGCGCGCGGTCTGCACCTGGACGACCGGCGCCCCCACCCCGAGGACGCGCAGGGCCGCCTCGTCGCGCTGACCCTCGACGATGATGGTCTCGTCCCGCTCGTCGAGGGCGGAAAGGACCTTCTCGAGGGCCTCGAGGCGCTCCTCGTCGTTCACGCGAGGGCCTCCCGCAGGAGCGCGACGGCCCGCGCGCGGGGAAGGCCCGCGACGCGGACCGTCTTGCGTCGCTCGGTCGCCCCCGCGACGAGCGTGACGGCGGCGGCCTCGACGGCGAACGCGCGCGCGATGAGCGCAAGGAGGGCCGCGTTCGCTTCTCCCCGCTCGGGCGAAGCCGCAACCCGCGCGGTCACGCGCCCTCGCCATCGGTTGAACCCGGCGGGGAAGCGATCGCCCCCTTCGCCCCCGGCGTCACCTCCAGGTCCACGAGGGCGGCGCCCGCCCCGTCCTCGCGGACGGCGGAGGCGAGGTCGGCCTGCATGGCCCGTGATGGCCGGCGCGAGGCATGGATGTGGCGGGCGGGGGCGCTAAGAGGCGTGTCGCCGCGCTTATCAACCCGAAGCGCCCCAGGAAAGGAGGATGGGTGACACGCGGTTCGCATCGCACTACGATCGCGTGCACGACGCCGAGAATCCGATGGTCGAGCTGCGCCGGCTCACGGACGAGGAGGTCATCTCGGCCCTCGCGGAGGCTTCGCGTCGCAGGGATCCCTACCTCGCGAACGTGCTTGCGACCGAGGCCCACAACCGGACGCGGCGCATGTCGGCCGTCGCGTCGAACCTCGGCGAGGGCGTCCTCTCCCTCGATCGCGACGGCGCCATCCTCACCGTGAACGCCGCTGCCGAGCGCCTCCTCGGGGTCGATGTGGCGTCCCTCGTCGGACGCGGCGGCCACGAGGTCGTCGCGCCCCACGACGTCGCCGGCCATCCGATCCCCGAGGACGAAGGCCCGTTCCGCGAGGTGCTCCAACGCGGCGTGACCGTCCGGCTCGACGACCTCTCGTTCGCGCGCGCCGACGGATCTCGTTTCGATGTCTCGCTCACGGCCTCGCCGGTCATCCAGGACGCCGAGGTCCAGGGCTTGGTCGCGATCTTCCGCGACGTGACCGAACGTCGGCGCGCGGAGGAGGCGATCCGCGCCTCCGAGGCCCTGTTCAGGGAGCTTCTCGAATCCGCCCCCGACGCCATCCTCGCCGTCGACCGCTCCGGCCGCATCGCGCTCGCCAACGGCCGCGCCGAGGCGCTCTTCGGCTATTCGAAGGACGAGTTCCCCGGCGTCGCGATCGAACACCTTGTTCCGGAGCGCTTCCGCGATACCCACGCCTCGCACCGCGCGCGATACGGGCGGGACCCGCGCCTGCGGCCCATGGGCGAGGGCCTCGATCTTTGGGCCCGCCGGCGCGACGGCACCGAGTTCCCCGTGGAGATCAGCCTCAGCCCCCTCGAAACCCCGCGGGGCCCCCTTGTGATCGCGGTCGTGCGCGACGTGACGACGCGGCGGCGCGCGGAGGAGGCCGAGCGCTTCCTCGCCTCCATCATCCGGACGTCGGAGGAGGCCATCTACGCCTGGGATCGCGACACGATCATCCTGAGCTGGAATCCCGGCGCCGAACGGGTGTACGGCTTCGAGGCCTCAGAGGCGGTCGGGAAGCCGCTCGCGATCATCATCCCGGAGGACCGCGTCCACGAGCCCGCGGAGATCCTGGCCCGCATCGAACGCGGCGAGCGCATCGAGCAGTTCGAGACCGAGCGGCGGACGAAGGACGGACGCCTCATTGCCGTGTCCCTCACGGCTTCGCCGCTTCGCGACGCGACCGGAAAAGTGGTCGCCGCCTCGATCTCCGCCCGCGACATCACGGAACGGAAGGCCGCGGACGCGGCGCTGCGCGATTCGCGGCGTCGCCTCGCCGAGGCCCAGGCGCTCGCGCGCATCGGAAGCTGGGAATGGAACCCGGCCACGGGGGCCGTCGCCGTGAGCCAGGAGTTCGCGCGCATCGCGGGTCTCGCCCCTCCGGAGATGCCCGCCGACTTCGATGCGCTCCTCCTGCTCGTCCATCCCAACGATCGACTCGCGCTGCGCGACCTCCTCGTTAGGAGCGTTCGCACGTCGGCCCCGGTCGACCACCACCATCGCATCGTCCGCCCGGACGGGATCGTGCGCTGGTTCCACACCCGGGGAGAGGTGGCGGTGGACCGCGTCACGGGGCGCGCCCTGCGTTTGACGGCAACCTCCCAGGACGAATCCGATCGGCGCGCCATCGAAGAGGCGTTGGCCGAGAGCGAAGCGCGCTTCCGAGCCGCGTTCGACCGCGCGAGCGTCGGCGTCGCGATCGCGACGCTCGAGGGACGCTTGTTCCAGACGAATCCCGCCTTCCGACGCCTTCTCGGATATTCGGCCGAGGAGATTGCGCGGATGACCTACGCGGACTACACCCACCCCGACGACCTGGACGCCGACGAAGCGCTTGCGCGGCGCCTCGTCGCGGGCGAGATCGACACCTACGAAATCGACAAGCGTTACGTCCGCAAGGACGGCCGCGTGGTGTGGATCCACCTCATGGTGAGCCTCATCCGGGACGCGGCGGGCGCGCCGAACCTCGCCGCCGTCATGGCGCAGGACATCACGGACCGGCGCCGGGCCGAGGCCGCGCTCCTCGCGAGCGAGGCGCGGCTTGCGAGCGTCCTTGCCTCCGTGGCCGAAGGCATCGTGCTCGTGGACGCCGGCGGCCAGCCCACCTTCACGAATGCAGCCGCGGAACGCATGCTCGGATGCGCGGCGCCGGAGCTTCGGGCCCGTGGGAAGGATTGGCTCGTCCCCAAGGAGCCCGGGACGGACCCGATCGGCGCGGTCCTGCGCGAACGGCGCGCCGCCGCCGCATTCGACGCGGTCGCGACCTGTCCCGGGAAACCATCGCTCGAGGTCGCGGCCACGGCGGCGCCGTTCCTCGAAGGCGAAGGCGCCGTCGTCTCGTTCCACGACGTGGGCCCGCAACGTCGCCTGGAGCGCGAGCTGCGCGAGGTGTTCGAGGCCTCGTCCGACGCCGTGCTGCTCGTCGACGAGAACGGTCGGATCCTTCTCGCGAACGGCAGGGCGGCGCGCGTGTTCGGAATCGAACCTGCGCGGCTCGTCGGGTCCCCCGTGACGACGATCCTTCCGGGGCTCGGCCCGCCCGATCTGAAGCGGCGCGAGCCGCGGAGGCCGAAGGTGGTCGACGCCGCGGGGCTCCGAGCGGACGGAACCGAGTTCCGCGTCGAGATCACCGTCAGCGAGACCGTCACCGAACGGGGCGTCGTCAGGGTCGTCCGCGTGCGGGAACCCGGACCGTGACCGTCACCGCGGGACGTCGGCGCGACCGTCCTTGATCCAGAGCGTCCGCTGGGGGAACGGGATCTCGATCCCTTCCGCGTCGAACGCCTTGTGGATCCGCTTCCGCACCTCGGTCGCGACGGCGAAGCGCTGGCGGAAGTCCGTCACGAAGAAGACGAGCTTCATGTTGATCGAGCTCTCGGCGAAATCATCGACGAGGACGACCGGCGGCCGCGCGGCGTCGAGAAGGACCCCGGGCGTCTCGCGCGAGACGCGCAGGAGGATCTCCTCGGCCTTGGGCAGATCCGTGTCGTAGGCGACCCCGACGATCACGTTCATCCTGTACATCGTGTCGGGCTCGGTCAGGTTCACGACCTTGGTGGACGCGAGCCGGTTGTTCGGTACGACGATCGTCTCGTGGTTCGCATAATGGTAGAGCCGCGTGGAGCGGAGGCCGATGCGGTCCACGCGCGCGATCTCGCCGCTCTCGAGCTTGATGTCGTCGCGCTCCTTGAACGGTCGGTCGACGAGGAGGAAGATCCCGCTGAAGAAGTTCGAGAGCGTGTCCTGCGCGGCGAAGGCGATGACGAGCGAGACGATGGCGCCGCCCGCCACGAAGAACGTGAGATCGACGTTGAGCGCGTTCAGGATCGCGAGGGCTCCGACGACGGACACGACCACGAGCGCCACCTTGCGGATGGTCGGAACAAGGATGTCGTCGAGGTCGGTGCTCGTGCGCGGCGCGATCTCGACGCCGTAGTAGTAGAGCAGGCTGTCGATGAGCTTGTACGCGACGAAGGCGCCGAAGAGCGTGTAGAGCAGCTCGGCGAGGGCCGCGGCGCCGTCCGCGACGGTCCCGCCGGGGAGGCCCGCGAGCGCGTGGTGCAGGGCGAAGAAGACGGCGAAGAGGAAGACGCTGCGCCGCATCTTCTGGATGATGTGGCGCGTGGTCGTTGCCGAGGCCGCGCGCGTGAGGCTCCGGATGAGGAGGTCCGTCGCGAGGTTCGTCGCGAGGGCCGCCGCGATCACGATCGCGAGGTCGATGAGGAGGACGCCCATGGACCCGTCGAAGGGCGCGGGGAGCGGGTTCGCGAAGAGGCCGAAGACGAGCGGCTCCTCGGGAACCGAAACGCTCGCCTCCCGGACGACGTTCGTCACGGCGCCCGTCTGGAGGTCGTAGATGGCGAAAGCGACGTTGAACGCGACGCGTCCCGTGGGGTCCTCCGGAACGAGCCGGAGGGCCACGCTCTTCGTGCTGTTCGCGGCAATGTAGAACTCGCCCGCGGGCTCGAGCGACTCGCGCCAGCCCGGAATGTCCGCGACGGAGACGTTGACGAGGAAAACCACGGCCGGATTGAGGTTGCGCACGTTCCACTCGAGCGTGACCGTCGCGTCGCGCTCCACGAGAACGTGGTAGCTCGGCGAGACGTCGCGGACGATGACCGGCGACGATTGCGCGAGGGCGACCGGCGCGAGGAGCGCGAGGAGCGCGACGAGAGCGAGCGAGCGGCCCGACACGCGCCGTCAAGGATGCGGGCCTATTTGCGGGTTTCGCGCCGCGTCATGGACCCGCGGGCTCTGCGTCGAGGTCGAGGCGGCGCTCGCCCGTGATCGCGTAGATGGCCTTCTCGGCGATCTTGCCGGCGTTGTCGCCCACGCGCTCCAGGTGCCGCGCGACGAGGATGTACTGCGTGCAGGGGGTGATGTTGCGCGGATCCTCGATCATGTGCGTGACGCACTCGCGGAAGATCTGCTCGTAGAGGCCGTCCACCTCGTCGTCCATGGGCTGCACCGTGCGGGCGAGCGTCGCGTTGCGGGTCTTGAGCGACGTGACGGCCCGTTCGAGGAGCGCGAGCGCCTTGTCGCGCATGAGCGGGATGCCGACGAGCCGGCGGATGTGGGTCTTGCCCTCCATCGCGTGCGTGGCCTTCGCGACGTCGTAGCCGTACCGGCCGATCCGGTCCAGGTACGTGATCACCTTGAGCGTCGCGCCGAGCGTGCGCAGGTCGACCGCCATCGGCTGGTGGAGCGCGATGAGGTCGAGGGCGCGGGCCTCGATCTCGACGTCGAGGCGGTTGATCTCCTGGTTCATGCGTATGACGCGGTCCGCGGCCTCGAGGTCGAGCGCCGCGAAGGCCTCGACGCCGTCGTGGACGCTCGCGCGGCTGAGGTCGGCCATCTTCGCGACGCGGGCGACCAGGTCCTCGACGTCGTGGTGGAATCGGCGCTCGTGGGGGCTCATGTCAACCGAACCGTCCGGTGATGTAGGCCTCGGTGCGCTCGTCGCGCGGGTTCTCGAAGATCGCCTTCGTCTCCGCGAACTCGATGAGCTCGCCGAGGTAGAAGTAGGCCGTGTAGTCGGAGACGCGCGCGGCCTGCTGCATGTTGTGCGTGACGATGACGACCGTGTAGCGGTCGCGCAGCTCGGTGATGAGGTCCTCGATCTTCGCGGTCGCGATCGGGTCGAGCGCGCTGCACGGCTCGTCCATGAGGATGACCTCGGGCCGCACGGCGAGGGCGCGCGCGATGCAGAGACGCTGCTGCTGGCCGCCCGAAAGGCCCGTCGCGGCGTCGTCGAGGCGGTCCTTCACCTCGTCCCAGAGATGCGCCGACTTGAGGGCCTCCTCGACCTGCGCCCGGAGTTCCGCCTTCGACGCGCGCTTCTCGAGGCGCAGGCCGTAGGCGACGTTGTCGAAGATGGACTTGGGGAACGGGTTCGGCTTCTGGAAGACCATGCCGACATGCCGGCGGAGCATGACGGGGTCGACGCCCTTGCCGTAGACGTCGTGGCCCGCGAGCGTGACGTTGCCCTCGATGCGGACGCCGTCGATGAGGTCGTTCATCCGGTTCATGCACCGGAGCACGGTGGACTTGCCGCAGCCCGAGGGGCCGATGAACGCCGTCACGCGGTTCTTCGGGATGTCGAGCGTGACGTCCTTGAGCGCCTGCTTCTCGCCGTACCAGAGGTTGAGGTTCCGGAGCCGGAAGAGCGCCTCCGGCTTGTCGGTCGTGGCGCGCGCGTCGCCGCGGGGGGGCACGTGCGCTCCAGCCTTGTCCTCGGCCTTGACCTTTTCCGAGGGGCGCGCGTCCATCGCGGGGAGGAGGGGCCTCATGGGTTCACCATCGGTACTTCTTCTGGAACCGGTTGCGGAGCACGATCGCCGTCAGGTTCGCGAGCAGGATGAACGCGAGAAGGACCACGGTGCCGGCGGCCGCGAGCGACTGGAAGTCGGCGCGCGCGTCCTCGGCCCAGACGAACGTCTGCAGCGGAAGGGCCGTGTAGAGCGAGGTGGGTCCGTCGGGCAGGAAGTAGATGACGCTCGCTCCGCCCACCAGGATGAGGGGCGCCGATTCGCCGACCGCGCGCGCGAGCGCGAGGATGCTGCCCGTGAGGATGCCCGGGGAAGCATACGGGAGAACGTGGTCGCGCGTCACCTGCCATTTGGTCGCGCCGAGGCCGTAGGCCGCTTCGCGCATGCTCGTCGGGACCGCCTTGAGCGCCTCCTCGGTCGCGACGATGACGATGGGGAGGACCATGGCCGCGAGGGTGAGGGCGCCCGCGAGAAGGACGTATCCGTAGCCGAAGAACGTGACGCCGCCGAGGGTGAAGCCGCGCACGAAGATGGCGAGGCCGAGAATACCGAAGACGACGCTCGGCACGCCCGCGAGGTTCGCGATCGTGAGCCGGAGGAATCGCGTGAGCCGCGTGTTCTTCGCGTATTCGTTGAGGTAGACGCCCGCAAGAACGCCCGTGGGGAGGGCGAGCGCCATCGTGAGGACCGCGAGCCAGGCCGAACCCGCGACCGCGGGCATGATGCCGGAGCGCTCCGCGCTCAGGATGCTCGGATAGCTCGTGAGGAACTGCCAGTCGACCCAGGGCTCAGCGACCTGGCCCGTGCGGACGAGGAGCCACGCGAGGATGAGGACCGAGAAGCTCGACGCGGCAAGAAGGAGGCCGCGGACGATGCGCTCCTCCAGGCGTCGGTGCGAGGGAAGGGCCTTGAGCTCCATCAGTAGACCTCCCTGAAACGCTTCAGGACGCGGGCGGCGACGAGGTTCACCGTGAAGGTCATCACGAACAGCAGGAGCCCGACCGCGAACAGGGTATAGAACGGCGGCCCCGCCTGCACGAGGTCGCCCTGCGCGCGCTGGGCGATGAACGCGGTCATCGTCTGGATGGGCTCGAAGAGGTCGAGGCCCATGCGGGGACGCGCGCCCGCCGCGAGCGTGACGGCCATCGTCTCTCCGATCGCGCGGCTGAAGCCGAGAAGGATCCCCGCGACGATGCCCGAGAGGGCGGCGGGGACGACGACCTGCTTGGTGACCTCCCACTTCGTCGCCCCGAGCGCGAGGGCGCCCGCGCGGAGCTCCTGCGGGACGGCCCTGAGGGCGTCCTCCGCGAGCGTCGTGATGATGGGGAGGATCATGAACGAGAGGACGATGATGGCGTTCGCCGCGTTGAAGACGTTCGCGCCGAACGTCTCCTGGAGGATCGGGCTGATGACGATGAGCGCGAAGATCCCGAACACGATCGACGGGATGCCGGCGAGGAGCTCGATTGCGGGCTTCAGCACGGCGCGCACGCGCGGGTTCGCGAATTCGCTCAGGTAGATGGCGGTCGCGATGCCGAGGGGCACGGCGATGAGCGAGGATCCGAAAGTGACGATGAGCGTGCCGTTCACGAGCGGCAGCACCCCGAAGCTCGTGTCGCCGATGTCTGGATTCCACACCGTTCCCGTGAGGAACTCGACGATGGAGACTTCGGGGAACGAGAAGAACGTGAAGGAGTTGGAGAGGAGCACGTAGAGGATGCCGGCGGTGAGGAACACCGCCGTGAACGCGGAGAGGAAGAGGAGCCCCTCGACGCCCCGCTCGACCGGGCGCGGAACCCGGGCCCAGGGCAGGGCCGTCGCCGCGAGCGAGCGCGGCATGGGCGGATCGGCCTGTTCCGGAGGTGGCGGCGAGGGGCTCATGGTCGTTCGCGGCTCAGCCGAGCCGTCCCTTCATCTCGGCGAGCTTCGCCGCGTCCAGCTCGACGTAGCCGACGCTGCGGACGAGCTTCTGCCCGTCGCCGAAGGCGTACGAGAGGTATTCGTGGAGCGGGGTGCCGGAGGCCGGAACCCCGTTCGTGACCATGAAGAGCGGGCGCGCGAGCGGCTTGTACGAACCGTCCGCGATGGTCTCGAACGTCGGCGCGACGGGCGTCGATCCGCCGGGGGGGACGATCGGGACCGCCTTGAGGTCGTTCTGGTTCTCGTGGAAGTAGGAGAAGCCGAAGTGGCCGATCGCGTGCGGGCTCGCCACGACGCCGTGCACGAGCCGGTTGTCGTCCGCGCTCGCGGTGTAGTCGGAGCGCGGCGGGCAGATGCTCTTGCCGTCGGCCCCGCAGTTCTTTCCGAGGATCTCCTCGTTGAAGTATTCGTAGGTGCCGGAGTCCGAGTCCGGACCGTAGAGGACGATCCTCTCCGCGGGCCACCCGGCGCGCACGTCGGCCCAGGTCCGGGCCGGGTCGTTCGCGCGCCAGATGTGCTTGAGCTCGTCGACGGTGAGGTGGTCGATGAAGGCGTTGGACTTCGCGACGACGACCGTGAGGCCGTCGTAGGCGACGGGCCACTCGGTGGCCGTGACGCCGTTCGACGCGCACGTCGCCTTCTCGGAGTCCTTGAAGGGCCGGCTCATCGTGCCGATGTCGATCTCCTTCGCGCAGAGCTTCGAGGCGCCCGCGCCGGATCCGCCGCCCGCGACCGTGACCTGGAGGCCGGGCGCGAGAGCCTCGGCCCAGGCGGCCGCGATCGGGAAGACGGTGGACGAGCCTGCCTGCTGGAGCTTCTCGCCGCCCGCGCCGCCGTTGTTCGAGACGCAGCCCGCGAGGGCGCCCGCGGCGAGGACGAGGGCGGTGAGGATGCAGAGGTTCCGGAAGTTCATGGTAGACACCATAGGCCTTTGACCGCGCTCGCAGGGCGCGGGCGATGCTTGAGGGGAGCCCTGGGATTCTCCCCGCGGCTCCGGATCGCTCAGGAGGCCCGGCCGCGCGACGACCTCAAGGGGGAAACGGATTCCCTCGGAAGAATCATTCTTCTCCATAGATATATGGAGAACAGGGAACGAATTATATAATCGTCGAACTTCCATGGAGCAATCATGGAGCTTCGCAAGGTGCAGCTCACGGGCGGGTCGAGCATCACGGTCACGCTCCCCAAGGCCTGGGTCGAGAAGGTTGAGCTGCGGGCGGGCGACGTCGTCGGCTGCGACGTGCTCCCCGACGGCAGCCTTGCCATCCTTCCCCACGCGAAGGGCGAGCGGAAGGTCCAGCGCTATGTCGTCGACTTCGGCGAGGGCGAGGGCGAATACCTCTTCCGCAAGATCATCGCGGCCTATCTCATGGGATACGACGCGATCGTGGTCACGTCGAAGCGCCCGCTTCCCCCCGTGGCGCGGCACGCCGTGCGCGAAGCCGTCCGCCGCATCATCGGGATCGAGATCGTGGAAGAGGAGGCGAACACGATCACGCTCCAGGATTTCCTCGACCCGCGCGAATTCCACCTCGACAAGGCGCTCCGCCGCATGTCGCTCCTCACGCAGGCGATGCAGGACGAGGCGTTCGCGGCGCTGACAAAGCCCGATCCCGGCGTGCTGAAGAGCGTCGAGGACCGCGACGACGAGGTCGATCGGCTGTATTGGCTCGTCAACAAGCAATACCACGCGATGCTGCGCGACGCGACCTATGCCGCCAAGATGGAGCTCACGCCGTCGCAGGCCCTGAACTTCCTCCTTGTCGCCCGTCTCGTGGAGCGCACCGCCGACCACGCGGACCGCATCGCCGAGCAGGCCCTCCTCGTGCCCCGCTCGAAGGCCGTCGACCAGTTCCTCGCGAAGCTCGACAGGGAGGGCCGCCGCGCGGCGGACCTCTTCCGCGCGAGCCTCGTCACGTTCACGAAGCGCGATGCGAAACGCGCGAACGCGATCATCGAGGAGGTCAACGTCGTCCTCAAGGGCCGCGAGCGTCTCCTCGAGGAAGCCGCCTCATTCGGCGGCGCGAGCGTCTCCCACCTCGCGATCATCGTGGAATCGATCGGCCGCACGGCCGCCTATGCGGCCGACATCGGCGAGGTCGCGATGAACCACAAGGTGTCCTCGCCCGCCTGACCGCCCAAGGGCGCAAGCCCTTTGCTTGAGCGTACCTCAGAGTCGGGGATGTGCACGTCGCCGTCCTCGACATCGGAACGAACTCGATCCACATGCTCGTGGTCCGAGTCGACGTCGACCTGAAGGTCCACGTCCTCGACCGCGCAAAGGAGATGGTGAGGCTCGGCCAAGGCGCCTTCGAGAGCGGCCGGCTGGACGAGGAGTCGCAGCGCCGCGCCCTCGAAGCGCTTCGCCGTTTCCTCCGCCTCGCCGAGAAGCGCGGCGTGGAGCGCTGGATCGCGGTCGCCACGAGTGCGGTCCGCGAGGCCGAGAACGGCGGGGCGTTCCTCGCGGAGGTCCTCGACGCGACGGGCATCCATCCGCGCGTCATTTCCGGCCTCGAGGAGGCCCGGCTCGTCTTCAAGGCCGTCCAGGCCGCCCTTCCGCTCGACGAGGCGCCGATCCTCGTCGTCGACCTCGGCGGCGGCAGCGTCGAGTTCGCCTTCGGCAACTCGCGGCAGCTTGCCTGGGCGATGAGCCTCAAGCTCGGCGTCCAGCGGCTCGAGAACCTCCTCCTTGCGGAGGGCGAGCCGGTTCCCGAGGGGCGGGCCGAGGCCCGCGAGCGTTTCGCGCGCGAGCTCGCGCCGGTCGCGAAGCGCGTTCAAGCCGTCCGGCCCTCGAAGGTCTTCGTCACGAGCGGGAGCGCCGGCGCCGTCCTCAAGCTCCTCCGCGCCCGCCAGGAGGTCGGGTCGAACGACGCGGCCATGCCGCGCAAGGCGCTCGCGGCCCTCGACGACGACCTCGCTACGATGCCGCGCGAGCGTCGCGCCCGGCTCCCCGGGCTCGAACCGGGTCGCGTCGATCTCGTGGTCCCGGCGGCGGCGTTCTTCCGGGCCCTCGCGGAGACCCTCGACGCGCCCGCGCTCCACGCGACCGACCGCGCGCTGCGTGAAGGGCTCCTCGCGGATTTCATCGAGCGACACGGCGCGGAGCTGCAATGGGACCTCACCGAGCCCAACGCGCGGCGGCGCGCGGTGCTGCGTTTCGGCGAGCGCTTCCGCTACGATGCCCCGCACGCCCACCACGTCGCGAACCTGGCCGTGCGCCTCTTCGACGGGACGCGCGCCGTGAACGGCCTCGACGAGGACGCGCGCGAGCTGCTCGAATACGGCGCGCTCCTGCACGACGTCGGCTACGCGGTGTCGGAGCGGGGCCACCACAAGCATTCCGAATATCTCATCCTGAACGGCCTCGGGGGCGCCTTCTCGGGACGGGAAACCCGGATGATCGCCGCGATCGCCCGCTACCACCGCAAGGCCGCGCCGAGCCGCAGGCACGAGAACTGGGCCTCGCTCGGCGCGGCGGATCGGGTCACGGTCGCGAAGGCCGCGGCGCTCCTCAGGATCGCCGACGGGCTCGACCGCTCGCACGGGAGGGTCGTGAAGGACGTGACCGTCGAGGTGGGCGGGGACGCGGTGCGGATCGAGGTCGGCGCAAACGAGCCCGCGGAGCTCGAAGTATGGGGCGCCCGCCGCAAGGCCGATCTCTTCGCGCAGGCGTTCGGGTTGGACGCGGCGATCGAGCAGTCCGCGCGGGAGGCGAGCGATGCCGTCGCGTGAGCCGGCGCGGTCCCATCCGTATCCGGGCGCGCTCATCGTCGTCGAGGGGATCGACGGGTCCGGCAAGAGCACGCAGCTCAAGCTCCTGAGGAGGCATCTCGAGGCGCAAGGCTATTCGATACTCTTCACGGAATGGAACTCGTCCGCACTCGTGCGCGACACGATGAAGGTCGGCAAGAAGAAGAACCTCCTCACGCCCACGACGTTCAGCCTCCTCCACGCGACCGACTTCGCGGACCGCTATTATTACGGAATCCTCCCCGCCCTCAAGGCGGGGATGATCGTGCTCGCGGACCGTTACGTCTACACGGCCTTCGCGCGCGACACCGTGCGCGGCGTGGAGGCCGATTGGGTCCGCAACCTCTACCGCTTCGCCGCGAAGCCCGACCTCGCGCTGTATTTCGAGGTGCCGATCGACGTCTCGCTCGACCGCCTGATGACGGCGCGGGCCCGCATCAAGTACCACGAGGCCGGGATGGACCTCGGCCTCGCGTCGAACACGATCGAATCCTTCCGCATCTTCCAAGGTCGGGTCCTCGACGAGTACGCGCGCATCGCGGACGAGCACGGCCTCGAGGTCGTCGACGCAACGACGAGCATCGAGGCCCAGCAGCGCGACGTGAGGCGCCTTGCCGACCGCGTCCTCGAGGAGAAGCGCGCGCTGAGGAGGATCCCGGCGTGAGCCCGGACGCCATGCGTCCGAGACGCGGCCTGCCCCGTGTCGCGCGGGAGGAGACGCCCGGCAAGCTCATCGTGATCGAAGGCACGGACGGAGTCGGGCGCTCGACGCAGATCGAGCGTCTCGCGCCCTGGATCGAGACGCGCGGCCACGCCGTCGTCCAGACAGGCTGGAACCGCTCCCTTCTCGTCTCCAAGCTCATCACGAGCGCGAAGGAGGGGACGCTTCTCAACAAGGTCACGTACACGCTCCTCTACGCGACGGATTTCGCGGACCGTCTCGAGCGCGTCGTCATCCCGGCCCTCAAGGCCGGAATGGTGGTGGTCGCGGACCGCTACGTCGGGACCGCGCTCGCGCGCGGAGCCGTGAGGGGCGTGGACCGCGCGTGGATGCAGGGCATCTACGCCTTCGCGCCCGAGCCCGACCTCACGATCCAGATGCGTCTCGGCGTCGACGCCCTCCTCCTGCGGACGCTCGACCGGACGCGCCTCAATTACTGGGAGTCGGGAATGGATCAGCACATGGGCGAGGACATCTACGACTCGTTCATCGAGTACCAGGGGAGGATGATCTCCGAATACGACCGCCTCGCCGAGGCGCGCGGTTGGAAAGTCGTCGACGCCGCGCGTTCCATCGCCGCCACGCAGCTCGAGATCCGCCGGATCGTGGCGCCGCTTCTCGGCATTCCCGGCGACAGGATCGGCCTCGAACCGCCGCCGTCACCGGACGCTTAGCGCGGGCGCGTCGAGGCGATCGAGACCGAGGGTTTCCCGAAGCGTCGGCCAGCGGTCCGCCGCGAGGCCTTCGAGGAACGTCGTCCGGGCGGCGGATCCGCGCGCCTCCATGTCCGCGCGCTCGGCCTCGAAGGCTTCGCCGAGCGGACCCTCCGCCGGGAAATTTTCCGCGAAGCGCTCCGCGAAGGCGCGCGCGTCCGTCGCGATCCCGAGGAGCCGCGTCACGTCGTGCGTCTCCTCCGCCGCGCGCCGCGCGACGTCGAGCGCGTCGCCGTCGAGCGCGGGCGCGAGCGCTTCGAGCGCGAATCGCAGGCGCTTGAGCGCGATGCGCGCCCCGTGGAGGGTGGCGTCGTCCCAACCGTGGGCCGCGGCGGCGAGGACGGCTGCGCGCGCGGCGGCCGTGGATCGCGCGAGGGGCTCCGCGCGCGCCTCGGGATCGACCTCGGCGAGCGCGTCGCGGATCCTCGGCTCGACCCGGCGGGCGCGTCGCGCGGCGCGCGCCAAGGCCCGCTTGCGGCCCTCGCGGCCGATCCGTCCGAGGGCGTCGACGAGCGCGGCCGGAGCGGGCTTTTCCGCCTCCGGCCGCGCCAGGCGCCGCGCGTGCACGTCGGCGTCGCGGAAGCGACCCGTGCCCCGCTTGGGTTTTGAAGCGAGGGTCTCGAGCGCGTCGATCGCCCGGTCGTCGAGGAACCCGGCGAGGAGGCCGACGGCCGCGTGGAGGCGCTGGCACGCCTCGCGATGCTTGTGGAGCGCGCGCGGTCGTTGCGGCGCGCGCTCGAGCGCGCGCCAGCGGCGGTCGAGGTTCGCGAGGTCGCGCTCCACGAGCGCCCGGGCGACCAGGCCGGAGATGCGGGGCGTCACGGGAGCGTTTGGTCGCCGGGCGTGGAAGGCTCTTTCGCGACGCCGTGGCGGGCGAGGAGGCCGCGGACGCGCGCCTCAATCTCGTCGCGCACGCGCCGGAAGGTCTCGAGATCCTTTCCCTTCGGGTCTTCGAGCGCCCAGTCCTCCATGCGCTTGCCGATGAACGCGGGGCACGCATCGTCGCCGCAGCCCATCGTCACGACGAGGTCGCATCGGTCGCGGATCCAGCCCTCGTCGAATCCCTTGCTTGCGATGTCGGCGATGTCCAGTCCCCGCTCGCGCATCGCCTGCACGGCTTCCGGAAGCAGGTGGCCGAGCGGGCGCGATCCGCCGCTTCGCGCCTCGACCGCCGCGCCGCCGAGGGCGCGGGCGAAGCCCTCGGCCATGACCGAGCGGGCGCTGTTGCCGACGCACGCGAAAAGGACGACGAGCTTCGGGCGATCCACGGCCGCGCGAGGCGCGCGCCCGGCGATAGGCTTTGCCCCGAAGGGTGTCCCCGAGCCCCTGTGCCCCGACGCTAACAGTGCGGATCCTCGACACCGCGGATGCGGCTCTCCCCTTCCTGACCCGGCCGGGATAGCGGGGCTCGCGGACGAGCTGTGCGGACGACCGGTTGTTTCGGACGCATCGATGGCCGGAAAGGCCTTGCTTGTCCGAAGGCCCATTGGCCGGACGTCCCGTGTCGCCCCGCGCACCGTCCCCCGGTCACAAATCGCGGGGGTGTGATTGTGGCAGGGCAACGCTCGTACGCGGGCTTCCTTGAATTACCTTCGCTTCGTCCGCCGGCCGGCCCAGAGGACGAACCCCCAGAGCGCGAGGAGGAGCCCCGCGAGAAGCGCCAGCGCGAACAGGGGGAGCGCGCGCGACCCGTCCACGAAGTCCGGCGTGGGAAGGGCGCCGTCGTGGTTGGGAGGCGGGCCCGTGGGCTCGCGCTGCGCGACAGCCGCGGGGGCGAGAAGGGCGAGCGCGACGACGAGGGGCGCGAGTCGCGTCAACGTCGGCGGCGTCCCCCCGTCGCAAGGAGGAGGGCGCTCACGAACACGACGACGAGAAGGGAGGCGAGGAGGAACGCCGACGACGACCAGACGGGCCGCTCCTCCCCGACGACCTCGTCGGGCGGCGGCTCGTCGTCCGCGAAGGGATCGGGGAATGAGCGGTTCGACTCGTTCGTCGCGTTGCCCTGCCCGAGCGCGGCGGGCGCCGCGGCGAGGACCACGAGGAGGAGGGAAAGGAGGCGGAGCGTCATGTGTCCGCGCCGAGGCCGGTGCGGCCTCAAGGTGTTGGTACGCTCCGCGAAACGCGGGCCCTGAGCGGCCCGCCGGTCGATCGATCGACCGGCGGGCGCCCGGGGGGCCGGCCGCTTACCGGCGGCGGGCGAGGGTCGCGAGGCCGGCCGTGGCGACGACGGCGGCCGCGGTCGCGAGCGCGCCCGCGCCCGGCGTCTTGAGGCCGCCGAGGAGGTCGGGCGCGCCGCCCGCGGGCGCGTCGGTGTCGGCGACGGCGACGGCGAGCATCGAGGCGTGCTCGAGCCGCGCCGCGCCGGGCGCGTCGTACGACCAGACGACGCGCGTCGCGTTCCCCGCGGCCGCGAGGTCGGCGCGGACGGGCACGGTCGCGTTCTCGCGACCCGTCGACGCGACGGCTTCGCGCGACCACGCAAGCTCGCCGACGGTGGCGTCGTTTGCGAGGACGGCCGCCGACTCGTAGACGCCGCCTTCGATCCGGTCGAGGCCGTGGGCGACGTCCGCGACGAAGGCGAGCTTGTCGCGCGCGTCGATGAACGTCCACGCGTTCACGAGGACGCTCATGCGGGCCGCGCTCGCGGGCACCTTCAAGGTGCCGTTCGCGAAGGCGACCTCGGCCGGGGACGCCGCGAGCGCGAACCTGAGGGTCACGTTGCCCGTGGGCGCCGCCGCGGGGAGGTCGAGCGGGACCTCGCCCGCGGGCGATTCGATCGCGAGCCTGCCGACGTACGTCATCGAGAGCTCGACGACGCTCTCGTCGAGGCGATGCTCGAGCGTCCAGGGCGCGTTGCGGGACAGGTTCAGGACCGCGCGCGTCTCGCCGGGGTCGACCACGCCGTCGCCGTCCTCGTCGAAGAACTCGACGAGCCGCTTCGCGGCGAACGTCCATCCCGTCGATTCGTTCGCCGCGGGAGAGGCGCGCACGACCGGGCGCTTGTGCTCGAAAGCGAAGGTCACGAGATCGTTGGTGATCACGAGCCGATCGTCCTCCTCGCGATACGCGGGCTTGGCGGCCTCCGAGGCCGCGGCGGCCGGGGCGGCCGCGACGAGCGCCGCCGCGAGGACGACGAGCAGGGTTTTGCGGGTCATCGGCCGAGCGACGAGGCGGGCCGGGATGACCGTTCCGGGGCAATCGACGAAGGGATAACGATCGTACTAGGTTTCGGCCCGCTACGCTTAAATGCCGTCATCCCGCTTGGCGGCCGTTGGCGCCCACGGCGGTGCGGGAAACGGAGGGCGAGGCGAGCCTCACGCCCTCGGAGGAGGTGAGCCAGGAGCTCCACAGCATCCTGCGCGACCTCCAGGCGAGCCTCTCCGGCATCCTGGGCTCCGTCCTCGTCGACGAATCGGGGTTCCCCCTCGCGTGGGATCTCAAGGGCGGCGCGGACCCGACCCTCATCGCGACCGCGGGCGCGCTCCTCACCAAGGCCTCCGACCGCACGACCGAGGTTCTCGATTTCGGGAACGCCCGCAACACGGTGCTCACGAGCGACAAGGGCTCGATCGCGGTCTTCCGCGTCTCCGCGCGCGTGAGCCTCATCGTTCTCCTCCAGCCCTCCACGAACAACATCCTCGTCATCGTCGAGGTCGGAAAGGCCCTCGACCGCCTGCGGCAGGTGATCGCGCCTGGTTTCTGAATCCGCGGTCGTGGTCCTGAACGGCCTCCAGTTCATCGCGGGCATCCTGTTCTTCCTCTTCCTCTTCCGGGTCCTCTACATCCTCGGCTCGAACCCGGTCGGCGAGGTCACGCCGGAGCTCATCTACCTGCGCGGCCGCGAGCTCAGGACCCCCGCGTACCTCATCCTCGCGTACTTCATCCTCGCCGCGATCGATCTCCTCCTCCCGTTCATGAAGGCGCGCGGCGTGCTGCCCGCGAGCCTCAACGACCTGCCGCTCGCCCTCGCCGCGCTCGAGGCGCTCACGCTCTTCCTCAGCGCCGCCCTCGTCTACCTCGTCGTCGCGCGGTACACGCAGCGTGGCCTCGACAGGCGCATCCGCGACTCGCTCGAGACCCTCGCCTTCCTCGCGGGCCAGGCCCGCCGGAAGCGCCGCCCCGCCGCCCCCGGATCCGAGGCGATCGCCGGCGGACGCGCCGAGGGCCGCCGCGCGAACGGGGACGACGAGCCTCGCCGCCGCCGGCGCGAGGCGTGATCACGCGCCCTTCGGGGGCGCGACGCCGCAGGCCGCGCAAAGCTCCGCGTGGTCGGCCTTGCTGATCCACTCGACGTAGAGGAAGTCCGTCAGCTCCTCCTCCGTCATGACCTTGAGGCGCCTCGCCTCCGCGACCGCGACCCGGTAGGCCTCGAGCTCCGTGGGACGCGCGACGTACTTGTAGCGGTCGTCGAAAAGATCGAGCCCCTCGTGAAACTGCTTCACGTGGACGAGCTCGTGCACGAGGTCGAGGTAGATGAAGTGCGGCGGGGCCTCGTTCCAGTAGGGAAGCGACGCGCAGAGGCACCCATCCGTGTCGTCGACCCACATGTAGCCCCAGTCGTCGACAAGGAGGAGCTCGGCCGCGCGGATCGCTTCGACGGCTTTTTCGCGCGAGCCCCAGAGCGCGTGGAGCGCGGGCGAGTTCTCGAGCCCCTCCACGAGGTCCACGACTTTCGTGCGGCCCGCCTTCGCCGGTCGCCGGATGCGAAAGCCGTCCATCGACGTTCGATCGCGCCCGCGGCACTTCAAGGCTTGGGATTCACCACTCGCCGATCGACCGGTCGCGCTTCCTCGGCGCGGGCGCGGTCTCGCTCGGCGGTCCGCGCGGGGTGAGGCGGCGCGACGGGCCGATGTCGAGCGTGACGTAAGGATCGCCCGCCGCGACGCGCGACTCGTGCACGAGCAGCCACTTCTTCCGCGCGACCCCGTGGCTGTAGCCCGTGAGCGCGCCGGTCGCGCTCACGACGCGGTGGCACGGGACGACGATCGCGAGCGGGTTCGCGCCCGTCGCGGCCCCGACCGCGCGCGCGGCTCCGCCGTCGCCGAGCCGCTCGGCAATCGCGCCGTAGGTGGTGCGGCGCCCGTAGGGAATCGCTCGCAATTCGCGCCATGCACGTTTCTGGAAGGCGGTCCCTTCCGGGGCGAGCGGAAGATCGAACCTCCTCCGCACCCCGGTGAAGTATTCGGCGAGCTGACGCGCGGCTTCCATCGCGAGGTCCGAGGGCTCGGGGCCTTCGTCCGTCTCGTCGACGAATTCGACGGCAACGATCGCTTTCGCCGACGCGCGGACCCGCAAGAGTCCCAGGGTCGTCTCCAGGTAGATCGCGCTTTCGGCGTCCAAGGAGACGGAGAGGCCCCGTCGGGGCCATGAACGTTGGGGAACTACGACGGCGGTGGCGAGGGCGTCTCGAGCACGCGCTCATTGAATGGCATGAGCGGTTTCGCGAACGTGTTCACGACCCGAGGTTCCACGAAGACGCCCACGAATCGAGCAGGTTCCCTGCCTCGGTTCGCGAGCCCGTGGGGTTGCATCGCGGGGATGACGAGCAGGTCACCCTTCTGGAGCGTCGTCCGGCGATCGCCGGCCCATGCATCGAGCACGCCCTCGATCACCACCACGACCTCCTCGGCGCTGTCCGTGTGTTCCCCGACCGTTCCGCCGGGGAGGACTTCGCAATAGACGAGACACGACTCAGCGGCAGCGACATCCGCGACACGGAAGTCGGGCGGATCCACGTTCGGGTCGCGTTCGCTCCAGCATTCGATCGCGGGCAGGTCGGGCCAGCGGTGGATGCCGCTCACTTCCCGAGCTCCTTCTTGATCGCGGCCGTGAGCGCCGGGAGGATCTTGTAGAGGTCCCCGACGACGCCGTAGTCGCTGATCTTGAAGATGGGCGCGTCCTTGTTCGTGTTGATGGACACGATCACCTTCGCGCCGCGGATGCCGGTCGTGTGCTGGATCTGCCCCGAGATGCCGGCCGCGACGTAGAGCTTCGGCTTGATCTCCTTGCCGGAAAGGCCGATCCAGTAGTCGTCGGAGAGCCAGCCGAGGTCCGTCGCGAGCGGCCGCGAGCAGCCGATCTGGCCGCCGAGGAGATCCGCGAGATCCTGCAGGAGCTTGAGGTCGTCCTTCTGCTTGACGCCGCGGCCCGCGCCGATCACGACCTGCGCCTCCTCGAGGTTGACGCCGGTGGACGGGCGCGGCTTGCGCTCGGTGATCGTGACCTTCGCCGCGGCGGGCTTGAGGTCGAGCTTCGCGACCTTCGCGCTCGCGCCCGCGTTCTCCGGGAGCGGCTCGAAGAGGCGCGCGCTGAAGGCGACGACGGCGTTCCCGGCCGGGACCTCCGTCGCGACGGTCTTGCCGCCCATGAAGGGGCGGTCGAGCTCGAGGCCCTTGTCGCCCTTGCGGACGCCGGCGGCGTTCGAGACGGCGGCCCAGCCGAGCCGGACCGCGACGCGCGGCGCGACCTCCTTGCCGCGGCGCGTCGCCGTCGTGAAGACGTGCGTCGCGCCCGTCTGCTTCGCGGCCGCCGTGACGGCGTCCACGACCGTTTCGGGGTTGAGGTTCTTGAGCGAGGGGTCCTCGAACGTCAGCACCTGGTCGGCGCCGCGCTTCCCGAACTCCTCCGGGTTCGCGACCGCGTCGCCGAGGGCGACCGCGGTCACGGGGCCGAGGCCCAGCTCCTTCGCCTTCGCGATGAGCTCGAACGCGAACTTGCGCTCGGGGGACCAGACGACGACGCCGCTCATCCGATCACCCCTTCCTTGACGAGGATCTTGACCAGATCGTCGGCCGCCTTCTCGGGGCTCTCGACCGGGATCATCTGCTGCTTGCGCTCCTGCTTCGGCGCGACATTGCGCGTGCGCGCGAGCAGCGGCTTCACGTCGCCCGCGCCGAGGTCGGCCGCGGACATGACCTTCACGGGCTTGTTCTTCGCCTGGAGGATATGCATGAGCGCCGGGAGGCGGGGCTCGTTGAGCGACTCCGTGACGGTGAGCACGAGGGGGGTCGCGCCCTCGACGACGTCGATGCCTTCGTCGATGTCGCGCTCCGCGATGACCTTGCCGCCTTCGAGCTTGAGGCTCGTGACGTACGCGACGAGGCCCCAGCCGAGGTGCTCGGCGACGCGCGGGCCCGTCTGCGCGGAGTGGCTGTCGGCCGACTCCTCGGCGCCGATCACGAGGTCGACGCCGCCGATCTTCGCGACGGCGAGCGCGAGGAGGCGCGCCTTCTCGGCCGTGTCGGCCTTCTCGAAGGCGGGGTCGCGGAGGACCACGGCCTCGTCGCAACCCATCGCGAGCGTCTCCTTGAGGGACTCCTCGACCTTCGGACCGCCGAGCGAGAGCGCGACGACGCGGCTCCCGGCGTTCTTCTCCTTGAGCTGGACGGCGGCCTCGACGGCATTCTTGTCGTAGTCGCTGACCTTGAGGCCCGCGCCCGCCACATCGGGCTCGCTCGTCCGGGGATCGATGCGGACGGCTTCGACGTCCGGCACCTGCTTCACGAGCACGACGATCTTCGCCATGGAGTTCTCTCCTCCGGGGGGTGGAGAGGATGCCCTCCTAAATACGTTGCGCGAGCCGTGGTTTTTCACGCGGACGCGGGAGCGTCGATCACGACGCCGGCAGCTTCCGGACCTCGACCTCGTCGAAGTGGAAGAGCAGCGTCGCGGACGTGGGATACAGGACCGTCGCCGCGGCAACGTATTTCGCCTGGGCGCCGGGGCCCGCGACCTCGAGCTTGTATTCGCCCGGCTTCGGCGCGGGGACCTCGAGCAGGCCCTTGAGCGTCTGCGTCGCGGAGGCGCCGCCGAGCTTGGCCTCGGCGAGCTTCGCGCCGTCGGGGCCCTTGAGCGTGAACGTGAGGTCCGCCGGGACGGGGCCGCCCGCCGCGGGGCCTTCGATCGAGAGGTTGACCGCGAGGCGGTCGCCCGCGCGGTTCACGGGGATGGTGTAGGCCTTCGAATAGGTCGGGCTCAGCACCGTCTCGGTGAAGTTCTCGCCCCAGAGCGCGGGGTCGCTCGAGGCGCCGGACTTGAAGACGACGACGAGCTGGGGCTTGCCGGGGTTCGAGCCGTCCGAGGGCTTCGCGGGGTCGTAGGGCGCGCTCTTCGCGGCATTCAGGATGCGGCCGTCCGCGGCGCGGAAGCCCTCGTCAGCGTACATGTAGTGGGCGTTCCAGAGGGCGCGGCCCGTCACGGGGTCCGGAAGGACCTGCCCGTTCAGGAGGATCTCGGCCTCGCCCCACGCGGCGGACTCGGCGATGATCTTGGGCGAGAGCGTGTCGCCGTTGCCCGTGTCGCCGTGCTCCGGGAGATGCTTCGCGACGCCGCCCGATTGGAAGGGCTTCGACGCGTCGCCGACGAAGGAGGTCCAGCGGACCTCGTAGGCGTCGGCGCCGACCTTCACGCTGAGGTTCACGAGGCCCGTGTTCGCGGCCTCGTCGGTCGCGATCTCGACGGTCCCCGTGGCGGCCTGCAGCCCTTGGCCATTGTAGGCCCATCCGCGCGCGAACTTGGGTTGCTTGCCGGTGGCTTCGAAGCCGGAGACGTTCGCCTCCTTGGCGCCGAAGCAGCCGGCGAGGGCGATCGAAAGGACCATCGCGAGGGCGAGGACCCGCAGGGAGGCCATGGGCGCGGGACGCCCTGAGGGACGTATGAATCTTCTTGCGATGGAGTTTGGCTCATCGCGGCCGCGCGCGCGATACTCGCGCGCTGTCGCGAGGATCGGGCGGCGGGCCTCGGGACGGGGATCGGAAGCCGGGCGTCGGGTGCCGGGACCGCAGCGGTGTTCGCGCCCGGGTTTCGTGTTCGGCCGTCGCGAGATGCAGTCCGTCCGCCCCCGCACCGCCAGAAAGGAGGGGCGTGAAACCTGACCCCGGTTCGAGAAGGAAACGCGGGTCTGGGTCGGGGGTCCAGGGGGCGGCAGCCCCCTGGTCCACGGGAGGGATCCAAGGGAGGGGGCGGATAGCCCCTCCCTTGGCACGGAGTGGCACGAGCCCGCAGGCTCGTGCCACGGAGTGCGCGCTGTCAGCCCCGTCCTCAACTGGGCCTGTTGCTCGGCGGCCCCTGCTCGCGGACCATCTCCGCGAACGCGAGCGTGCCGGTGACCTTCGTGATGCGGACCTTGACGACCTGGCCCTTCTTGGCGCCGTTCACGAAGATGACGAACTTCTCGCGGCGGGCGATGCCGTCGCCGCGCTTCCCTTCGTCCTCGATCATGACCTCGTACTGCTTGCCTTCCTCGACGGCTTCGGCCTTCTGCTGCGTCTGCGCCTTCTTCGTGGCGCGGACGGGGCGGTGACCGCCGCAGGCGTCGCACTTCACGACGAGCGTCCGCTCTTCGCGCACGAGGTGCGTGTCGGGGCGGCCGCATTCGCCGCAGATGACGTACGTCTCGACGTACTTCGCAAGGCGCTCCTCGATGGAGCGGTCGGGGACGCGGCCCTGGAGGACGAGGCGGCCGGCGCCGGGCTCGAAGTTGCCGGCGATGCCGATCTCGCGCAGGAGGAGCGGCACGACCTGGTCCGCGGTTCGGTTCATCTTCTCGAGAAGCTCCGCGAAGTTGCGGACCACGGTGATCTTGCCTTCCTGCAGGATATCCGCAGGCGGCATCTGGAACCGCTCGCCGGTGCCGGCGATGGCGGGCACCTTGGCGCGAGCGCGCATGAGGAGGGATTCGTATTCGTCCGGCATGAGGGGGGCCCCGGGGTGGGCGACTAGACGCGCGCGTTCATATATATTTGGGGCGGCGGGGGTCACGCTTCGTGCGGCGTCGCCTGGAGGCTCACGTGGAGCGCGCACGGTTGAGCGGCGTCGCAGCGCAGCGCCAGGACGTAGTCGCCGCGGAGAAGTTCGAACGTCCCGTTCGCCTCGCGCGACCTCCGGCACGCCTCGCCCGCGACGTCGCCGCGCGTCCATGCCGCGAGGTCGTTCGCATGGAGGAGGCACCCCTCGACGGGGCCGTCGGCGGACCAGTTCCAAGCCGCCGTCGCCGGCTCGAAGATGCGGAACGACACGTTTCCGACTTCGCCGGGCCCGAGGTCGAGGGGCACGTTCTCGGCCCAGACGGCGGTGATCGGAACGCGGCGTTGTCCCGGGAGGTCCGTCGCGGAGGTGCAGCCTGCAAGGAGGAGGGCCGCGAGGAGGATGACGCCGTGGAGGCGTACGCGCTTCACCCGGTCTCCGGGGGTCGGACCGGTCATAGCTTTTGCGCTGTCACTCGTTCGAAGCGGGCTCGACCGATTCCGCGCGGCGCCGACGCCGGACGCGCGGCTTGCCCTCCCACCGCCAGCTCAGCACCTCGGCGGCGCGCGTCTTGAGGATGCGGTCGAGCGCGAAGAGCCCGGCGAAGGCGAGAAGCGCGAGGGCGGCGACCTCCGCGTGGACCGCGGCGTCGGCGCTCCCCGCCGCGAGGCGCGCGACCACGTTCACGGGCGACATGGGGAGCGCCATGGAGCCCGCCATGAGCGCGATGAGGGCGAGCGCGTAGAGCATGTGCGCCTTGTTGCGGTCGCGCGTGAGGATCGCGATGAGGCACGCGAGAAGGCCCATGACGACCGCGAGCACGAAGGCGAAGAGCGTGATCCACGCCGCGTCCGCGAACGAGAGCCCCAGATTGTTGAGGCTGAGGAGGCCGAGCCACGCGGCGGTGAGGAGCGGCGCGAGCGCGGCGTTCGCGAGGAGCTTGCCTTCGACGACGTCGGCCGCGGTCGCGGGCGTCGTGAGGAGGAGCGGGAGGGTGCCGCGGTGGACCTCCTCCGTGAGGCTGTCCGCGGCGAGCGCCCCGGAGAGGACGATGGGGAGGAAAACGAGGAGCGGCACGAGGAGCGAGTACACGAACGCGTAGGATCCGCCGCCCGCGGGCACCTCGACGTAGAGCGGCTCCGCGACGAGGCGGTCGCCGCGCGCGTCGCGCACGGCGCGCTCGTAGTCCTCGAGCGCGCGTTTCACCTTCACGAGCGTCATCGTGCTTTCGAGCGTGCCGTCGGGGAGCGTCACCCGAAGGCGGATGGGGTCGGAGCCTTCCCACGAGGCGTTTCCGACCTCGATGACGCCCTCGACGTGGCCCTCGCGGAAGAGTTCGTGGGCCAGGGTCGCGTTCACGTTGCGGATCCTCATCCCGTAGGATTCGAGGACGTCCGCGAGCCCATTGTCGCCCACGAGCGCGAGGCGCGTTTCGCCCGCGGCGGGAATCGCGTCGGGGTCGACGAGGCTCGCGAGGCCCACGACGAGGAAGCCCGAGAATCCCGCCACGAACACCTGGATGACGACCGCGAGGAGGATCGTCTTCTCCGTGAAGATGGACGTGAATTCCTTCCGGGCCAGGATCCAGCGGGCTCTCACGCGATCGACCCCCGCGCAAGCGCGATCATCGACGCGTTGTAGATCGTGTGCACCGCGATCGCGGCGCCCATGCCGATAAGGAAGCCGCGCTTCCCCTTCGTCGCGCCATAGGCCGACATCGTCGCGGTCGCGACGTGGAGGACGAGCGGCAGCATGAACAGGATCGCGGGGTGGTACGGGAGCGGCGTGTCGAGGAAGACGGCGCTCCCGGCGTTCACGTCCATGAGCCCCACGAGGCTCGCGAGGATCACGATCTTCTCGGCGAGGAAGAAGCCGGCGCCCGTGAGCGCGCCGAAGAGGATCACGCGCTTGTTTGATCCGAGCGCGTTCGCTCTCCAGGCGGCGTAGCTCGGCACGCCCTTGAAGGTCTCCTCGACGAGCGACACCATGAGGAGGACGAGCGGGAGGGGCGGGCCGACGGGCCACGCGAAGAGGAACGCGACGAGGAGCAGCTCCGCCGCGAAGACGAAGGGGATGAGGAGGAGCGCGAGCTTCGCGCCCGAGAGCGGGCGCGAGACCTGGCGCGCGATCGCGTCGAGCGCCTTCGACGGGACGGGCTTCTGGTGGAAGAGGTCCTCCTCGCGCCAGAGCGCCGTGCCGAGGATGAAGAGCACCGCGCTCACGAGCATGAGGGGCGCGGTCGCGTAGAGGTACTCGATCGGCGTCGCGACCGTGCCCTTGAGGTCGAAGACGACGAGCGTGATCGGCGAGATGAGCGAGACCGGGTGGATGTCGGTGAACACGGCGGGCAGGAAGCAGTAGATCGTGAGGATGACCGACACGAACACCGTGAGGAAGGTGAGCTCGCGGAAGGACCGCGCCATGAGCGCGGCCATGAACTCGAAGCCGAGGAACGCGAGGGCGATCGGGAGGATGGCCGCGACGGAGGCGACCGTCCCGCCCACGGCCCACGCGACGAGCGCGGCGACCGCGATCATCGCGGCGAGGTACGGGAGCGTCTTTCCGGCGACAATCTCCCACGGCCGCGCGGGCGACGCGAGCATGGCTTCGCCGCGGCGGCCGAGGCGCTCGGCGATCATGCTCGAGGCGTACGACTGCACGACGAAATTGAGCGGGATGAGGAAGAAGTAGGAGAGGATGAGGCTCCGGAACGGGAAGGGCGGCATGAGGCTCGACGGCACGTCGGTGCGCTCGGCGGGCGGGAGCAGGCTGAAGCCGGTGGGGGGCGCGGTGCCGGGCGCGACGGGCGGCGCCTCGCCGCCGCTTGCGCCGCCGGAACCGCCGCCCGAGACGCCGCCTGCGGGCTCCTGGGTCGGCGTCGAGGGCGCGGGCATCGGCGTGGGCGCGCCGCCTGCCGTCCGGGGCGCGGGCTTCGCCTCCTCGTAGCGCAGCGTCACCCGGACGGGGAACGCGGCATCCTCGTCCTCCTCGAGGGCCATGAGGCGGAACGTGTACGAGCGCGTCGCGTCCTTGAGCGCCGCGAGCGCGGCCTGGCCCTTGTCGCCGCGCGCGGCTCCGATGTGCTTGCCCACGACCACGAGATCCGCCTCGCCGCGCGAAAGCGCGCCGACCGCGTCGGAGGTGACGGTCACGGTGAACGCGGGCGCGGAAAGCAGGGCGGGGAGGATCGGATGGCTGGGTTCGACCGCCGCGCGGTAAAGGCCATGGTCGAAGTCGAGCGTCTGCGACGTGAGGGCGGGCGCAAGCAGGAGGCCCACGAGCGCGACGGCCGCCATCGCGACGAGGCTCTTGCGGTCCATCTGGCCGCGGCCGCGCTTGAGCTCGCCCTTCGCGATGATGAGGACGCGTCGCAGGGAGCCGTTCGCCACGCGCGCTTCACCCGCGCGTCGTGCGGAGGAAGATCTCCTCCAGGGGGACGTCCACGTTCTTCACGTCGAGGAGCCGGCCGCCCGCGGCGCGCGCGGCCTCCTCGAGCGGGCGCACCTCGTCGAAGCTCTTCACGCGCGCCTCGTATCCGCCGTCCTCCGCGGGCGTGGAACCCGGGACCTCCACGGAGAGACGCACCGCGTACTCCGTGCCGCCGACGCGCGCGCGGATCTCCTTCATCGTGCCCGAGAGCGCGGGCTTGCCCTTGTGAAGGAGCACGATGCGGTCGCAGATGCGCTCGACGTGGTAGAGGTTGTGCGCGGAGAAGATGACGGTCTTGCCGCGGTCGCGCACGCGCTGCACGATCTCGAGCACGTGCGCGCTCGCGACGGGGTCGAGGCCCGAGGCGGGCTCGTCATAGATGAGGAGGTCCGGATCGTTCACGAGGCTCCGCGCGATCGCGACCTTGCGGCGCATGCCCTTGGACATGTCGCCGAGCTTGCGGTCGCGGTGGTCGAGCGCGAGGTCGTCGAGCAGCGATTCGATCCGCGCCTTCGCCTCCTTCTTGGGAACCGCGAAGAGCTCCGCGAAGAGCGCGAGATACGTGCGCGGCGTCATGTCGTCGTAGAGGGGCGACTCCTCGGGAAGGTACCCCAGGCGCGCCTTCATGGCGGGGTCGGAAACGTCGAAGCCGAGGACGCGCGCCTCGCCTGAGGTGCGCGTGAGGAGCCCGGAGAGGATCTTGAGCGTGGTCGTCTTGCCGGCGCCGTTCGGCCCGATGACGCCAAAGATCTCGCCGCGGCGGACGTCGAGGTCGAGGCCGTCGAGCGCGGCGAACGCGCCGTAGCGCTTCACGAGGCCGCGGGCCGAGAGCACGACCTCCCCGGAGGCGGGCTTCGCGCCGTTCGCGGCGAGCTTGACGTGGCCCATCCAGGGACTGCCCTCGGACACGGCGCCCCCGTCTCTCGGGGATGCGTCAAGACCCTTTCGATCCCGGGCCTCGGGACTCAGACGTAGAGCCCGCCGTTCACGTGCAGGACCTGCCCCGTGACGTACGACGCGTCCGGGCCGAGGAGGAATGCGACGACGCCCGCGATCTCGTCGGGTTCGCCGACCCTCCCCAGGGGAATGGTCCTGAGCCGCTGGGCCCGCGTCTCCGGCGTGTCGGCGGCAATCATGTCGGTCTCGATGGCGCCGGGCGCGATCGCGTTCACGAGGATTCCCCGGGGAGCGAGCTCCTTTGCGAGGCTCTTCGTGAACGCGATGACGCCCCCCTTCGAGGCGCTGTAGTGGACGCCGTGCTTCGAGCCCATCGCGCCGATGATGCTCGTGAAGTTCACGATGCGCGCGCCGTCCGGGAGCCGCGGGAGCGCGGCCCGGGTGACGTAGAACATGCCGGAGAGGTTCGTGTCGATCGTCTCGAGCCAGTCCTCGACGCTGACCCCGTCGATCGTCGCGCGTTTGTAGACGCCCGCATTGTTCACGAGCGCGTCGAGGCGGCCGAGGCCTTCGGCGGCGGCGTCGACGAGCGCGGCGGCTTCGGCCGGGTCGCCGACGTCGCCGCCGACGACGACCGCCCTGCGCCCCGCCGCGCGGACCGCGGCGGCCGTCTCCTCGGCTCCGCGCTGGCGCTCGTGATAGTGGACCGCGACGTCCCACCCATCGCGCGCGAGCCGGCGCGCGGCGGCGGCCCCGAGGCCGCGCGAGGCGCCCGTCACGAGGACCGCTTTCGCCATGTCACTCCTCGGGAAGGATGCGGACGTAGTTGGGATCGTCCGGGTCGAACTCGAAGGTTTCCGGGAACTCGCGGAAGAGCTGGCTCACCTTGCTGCGGCCGTACGACCGAGGGTCGAAGCCGGGGTCCTTCTTCTGGAGGAACTCGGCGATGCGGCCCAGGTTCGCGTAGCCGTCCTCGCGCTCCATCGCCTCCGCGCCCTCGATGAGCAGTTCGCGCAGGGCCCGGTCCCGGGGCCGCTTCTTGCCGTCGCCGCCGTCTTTTTCCCGCTCCTTCCGGCCCTGCTTCACGAGCAGGTCCGTGAACGTGAATTGGTCGCAGGCCCGCACGAAGGGATCGGGCGTCTTCCGCTCGCCGATGCCGAGCACGAACTTGCCGGATTCCCGGAGCCGCTTCGCAAGACCCGCGTAGTCGGAATCGGAGGAGATGATGCAGAAGGCGTCGATGGGCGCCGTGTGCAGGAGGTCCATCGCCTCGATGATGAGGCGACCGTCCGTGGAGTTCTTGCCGCGGGCGAACGAGTGCTGCTGGACCGCCTGGAAGGCGTGGTAGTGGAGGTCGTCCTTCCACCCGTTGAGGCGGCCCGAGGCCCAGTCCCCGTAGATCCTGCGGACCGTGGGCGACCCGTGTCGGCCGACCTCCTCCATCATCGCGGCGAGGAGGCGCGGCTGGGCGTTGTCGCCGTCGATGAGGACGGCGAAACGTCGGCTCTCCGGATCGCTGGCGCGGGGCATCGCGCCTTGCATCGCGCTCCACGCTCAAGAGGCTTGACCTTCGGGTCTGTCCCGTCCGGCGCGCGCTTCCCGGGGGCCAAACCTTCATGGGGGCGTCCGGCATCCGCCAGGACGGGTCTCCCCCATGGACTTCAAGCTCACCGCCGACCAGGAAGCCATCCGCGCCCTTGTGCGGGAGTTCGCCGAGAAGGACGTCGCGCCCATCGCCTCGAAGATTGACGAGACGCGGCGCTGGCCCGAGGAGAACATCCCCAAGATGGCGGCCCTCGGCCTCATGGGCGTCAACGTCCCCCCCGAGCACGGCGGCGCGGGCGCGGACATGGTGAGCTACGCGATCGTCGTCGAGGAGCTTTCGCGCGCCTGCGCGAGCCACGGCGTCATCGCGAGCGTCAACAACTCGCTCTCGGGCTGGCCCCTCCTCACGTACGGAAACGCGGAGCAGAAGCGCAAGTACCTCGAGCCGATGGCGCGCGGCGAGAAGCTCGGCGCCTACGCGCTCAGCGAGCCCGCCGCGGGGAGCGACCCGGGCAGCGCGACCACGATCGCGACGAAGAAGGGCGGCTCCTACGTCCTCAACGGGCAGAAGAACTTCATCACGAACGGCGGTCACGCGAAGACCTACATCGTCTTCGCGAAGACCAACCTCGACCTGCCGTTCGAGCAGCGCCACCGCGGGATGTCCGCGTTCATCCTCGAGGCCGGCACGCCGGGATTCACGTGGAGCGAGCCCGAGCACAAGATGGGCATCCGCGCCGCGCACTCCACGCAGCTCTTCTTCGACAACGTCGAGATCCCCGCCGAGAACCTCCTTGGCAAGGAAGGCGACGGGTTCAAGATCGCCATGAGCACGCTCGACGGCGGCCGCATCGGCATCGCCGCGCAGGCCGTCGGCATCGCGCAGGCCTCGCTCGACGCGAGCGTCGCGTACGCGAACGAACGCGAGCAGTTCGGGAAGAAGATCCGCGACTTCCAGGCCATCCAATTCAAGATCGCCGACATGGCGATGCGCGTCGAGGCGGCGCGCCTCCTCACGTACCGCGCCGCGGCCCAGAAGGACGCGGGGCAGAAGTACGGGCCCGCGGCGGCGATGGCGAAGTGCTTCGCCGGCGACGCCGCGATGGAGAACGCCCTCCAGGCCGTGCAGATCCACGGCGGCAACGGCTACACGACGGACTACCCCGTGGAGCGCTACATGCGCGACGCGAAGATCACGCAGATTTACGAAGGGACGAACGAGGTCCAGCGCCTCGTGGTGGCCCGCGAGGCGCTGGGGTAGTCCGATCAGGTCCCGTAGACGGCCGTTATCCGGTCCTCCTCGACGAAGTAGCTACCCGTGATCCAGAGATGTTCCGTGTTGCCGAGGTAGCCGTCCCTCGTCCAGGCGAAGAGGCGGTACTCGTGATTGCCCGGGACGTTGCTCGGGGTGACCTGCCAGGCTCCGAGACGCGGTTCATTGTCGTAATAGTAGATGTAGAGCCTGCCGTCCGGGTCGGTGTAGCCTTCGTACAACCGGTAATAGGGCGCGGCGTCCATGCTGGTGCTCCAGGGGCATGACTCGCCTCCGCACGTGTCCGTCGGCGGAGGATTGTGGGGCGGAACGTAATTTGTCCGAAGCCACTTTTCGTAGCGGACGTACACGTTCGGGACGGGGCGCCCGTCGTCCCAGCGAAGGGTGAGCTCCGCGTTGATCTCGCGATCCGTGCGGAGCGGCCGGTCGAACCGGAGCGTCCCTTCGAGGCGATCGTCGATGATGACGCTGCGGCAGGTCGGCGCGGATGACTTTCCATCATTGTCCCAGACCCTCAAGCACACCGATCGGACGCCCGGCGAGGTGTAAGTCACTTCAGGAGACCGCTCCGAGGAAGAGCGGCCGTCGCCGAACGTCCAGAACCAGTTTGCGACCGAGCCGTCGGCGTCGGAGCTGTTGTCACGGAAGGCCACGACCTCCTTCGCGTTGGGAATGGCGGGCGTCCAATCGAAGGCCGCGACCGGAGCGTGGTTTCCGACGCGCAGGCTTCGGGTCGCGGTGGAGGTCAGACCATCGTCGTCCGTCACGGTGAGGGTGACGAGGTAAGTCCCGATCGCCGCGTACACGTGGCTGGGGTTCGCTTCCGCGCTCGTCGCGCCATCGCCGAACGACCACGCCCAGGAAACGAGGGCGTCGCCCGGTGAATTCGGGTGCGTCGAAGCGTCCGTGAACGCGATCGGCGTTGCGGGCTCGAGTTTCGAGGTGTCGACGCCGATCGCTGCGACGGGACTCACGTGCGCGACGGGTACGTCTCGCGCGAACGTCGACGTCCGGCCATCATTGTCGGTGACGGTGAGCGCCACGCGCGCGGTTCCGCCGTCCGCGAACCGGTGGTTCGGGTTCCGCGCCGATCCGTGGCCCCCGTCGCCGAAGTCCCACGTCCATGTCCATCCGGAAGGTGGGGCGTCCGCTGGGTTCGGGTGGGTGCTCGTGTCGGTGAAGGCGAACGTATCGAGTTCCGTCGAACCGGACACGATGAAGTTCGCCGCAGGCGCGACGTGTCCGATAGGGACGGAGCGCAGCACGGTCGAAGCCTTTCCATCGTTGTCCGTGACCGTCAGCGAGCACTCGTACGTTCCGCCGTCGGCGAAGCGATGCGAAAACGACGCCGCTGTCGCCTTTTTGCCGTCGCTGCATGACCAGGATCGCGAGACGATGCCGTCGGTCGGGGCGTTCGGGTGGGTACTGGTGTCCGTGAACGTCACCGATTCCGTTTCGTCTGCCGGCGTGAAAGCGAAGTTCGCGATCGGCGCAACGTGCGGAACCACGATCGTGATCTGCTTCGTGTGGGTGCGTCCATCATTGTCTGTCACCGTGAGGCGAGCAGTCTTGGAGCCGCCGTCCGCAAACCTGAAGGTCGGATGGCGCGCCGTCGAGGTGCCTTCGCCGTTGTTGAACGACCACGCATAGGACCACCCCGAAGGCGGCGCGTCTGCGGGGTTCGGGTGTGTGCTCGCGTCGGTGAATTGGACGGGGGTGATCTCGTCGACGACACTCGCCGCGAAGTCTGCCACGGGATTCACGTGCTGGATCAGGACCGATTTCGAGGCGCTCGCGGTGGAGCCCTGGCTCGTCGTCGCCGTGAGCGTGACGGTGTAGGTTCCGCCGTCCGCGTAGCGGTGCGTGACGGTGGGCTCATCGACCGTCAGGATCGTCCCGTCCCCGAAGTTCCAGGTTCTCGTGAGGGTGTTTCCCATCGGGTCGAACGAGCGGTCCGTGAAGACCATCGTGTCGAGCTCGGTGAGGGGGCCCGCGGTGAACCGGAAATCGACGCATGGGGCGGGCGATGGGAGCGTCGAGAGGAACGGTTGCCAAGTCGAAAGCGGCGTCGAATTGTCGTCGCCCAGGTTGAGGCGGGTTCCGGGTCCGGCGTGGAGGACCTCCTGAAGGGACTTCCCGTGGTAGCGGGTCACGCGGGGCCCATCAGGATGATTCCAGTAATTGCCGGAAAAGTCGGCGCTGGGGGCCTTGTTCGTCCGGTCGCTCATGAAATCCCGGACCGCGCCCGTATCCAGGAACGCATTCCCCGTCATGGTCAAGGAGCCCTTGCCGAGGCGGGTAATCTGGTTCGGGATGTTGATGAAGGCGTTTCCCGTCAGGACGGCGTCTTCCCGATAATCCGGAAGGTATCGCCCCTGCCCGATCGAGAACGAGGTCGCGCCCCGCACGAGGTTGCGCTCGAAGGTCAAGACCTTCCCGGGCATTCCCTTGAGGAACGACGCGGGGGACATGATGTTCTCGAAGCTGTTGCATCGGATCGTCGCAGGGTTCCCGAAGGTCGCGACCGCCACGCCGCGCCTGAAGTGCTCGAATCGGTTGAGCTCGATCGTGGCGGAGGTGCTGTTGGACGCGATGACGGCGCCGTTCACGATGTCCGAGCGGACGATTTCCAGGATGCCCGTCGGGCTCGCGGTGGTCCCCGAGCCTTTGGCGCCGATCGCGAAGCCGTTCATGTCGAGCGTCGTGTCCTTGACCTGGATCTTCCCTCCCGTCCGCGCGACGACGGGGCCGTTGACGGTGCCGCTCAGCGTCGTGGTTCCCGAGGACGTGATGACGCGGCTCGACCACCACGACGGCGTGGGGACCTCGGGGTTGGGTCCGAGGCTCGACGCGCGATAGGTGCTCGTCGCGGAGATCTCCATGGATTCGTCGGTTTCCTTCCAGCAACCGGTGCACGTCGCCGTCATTGCGCTGCCCATGAAGTTCCACATGACCGCGCCGGCTCCGAAGTTGTGGATGAAGTTGGAGTTCGTGATCGACGTCGAATGCGGCGGAGGCGGGTTCGCGAGCGCGAGGCTCGAGACGGAAAGTCCGATGTAATTGAACGCGAACAAGGAGGACGTGATCGAGGGTCCGCCAAGGTCCCATGACGCGATGCCGAAGACCTGGTTCGTGAACACGTCCGAGGTGAACGTGATCCCGGCCGGGTTCAGCAGTCCCCAATACCCGTACATCCCGCGATCATAGACGTTGCGGTCGCTTGCGACCTTCGCGAGCACCGACATGACGCCTGAGCGCACGCGGACGAAGTCGTTGTCCGAAATCGTGACCGTTCCGACGCCGAGCGCGGCGATCACGCCGGAATCCATGTCCGTTGCCGAATTGCCGATCACGGTCGGATTGTTGTCGAGCGCCGACATGATGAACTTGGAGGCGTCCGTCTCCTCGATCTCGGGTTTGGCGGGAAGCGAGAGCCCCGGGATGAGTTTCGCGGAAACGCCGACCGCGTCGTTGTTGATGTATTTCGGGTTCGACGTCAGAACCGTGGTGAACGCGAGGATCGGACGGACGATGTCGTTGTCGGACACCTCGGGCGTCGAAAGGAACGTGATCACCGGATAGGCCGTGTCCTCGAACCGGGCGTTCTTGATCGTCGGCGAGTCGAGCTGGGATCGAACGCCGCCGACGGCCTTCTTGAAGACGCCGCCATCCACCGTGCGGACGTAGGCCGAATCGCCCTTGAAGAGCGCGGTCCAGAAGAACACTCCGTAACCGTTGGGCGCGCCTGCGAGAACATTGAGGTTCTTGATGACCGAATTGGCGCGGTGCGACCAGACCCCGTTCAAGACAACTTCCTGGGTGAGGTCCACGTTTTCGATCTTGTCGCCGTCGTTGCGGACGAACAGGCTGGTTCGGCCGTTGAAGACCGTGTTCTTGACCTCGATCGCGCCGTTCTTCTTGGCGCCGATCGTGAAGCCGCGTGGGTCCATCTGCAGATTGCTGGTGGTGAGCGCGCCGGGATATTTCACGACCACAGGGCCCGAAAGGGTCGGCGGTGGCTGACTGTTCGACCAGGTTGTCGTGCTCGTGATGAGGTGGATCGGCCAGGGAAGCGCGGGCGTCCCGGGCAAGGCGTTCGGGGTGTCGCGCGTGTTCGTCATCGTGTCGCCGTCGCTCTTGAAGGTGGAATCCGCGGCGAGACCGGCGCCGCCGTAGTAATTCCCGTCGTAGATGCAGCGACTGTCGGCGACCACGAGCTCGCCGTAGGGCGTTGTGATCGAGATGCCGTTCGACCCGCTCACGGCGTCGCCGTAGTTCTCGGCGATGTTCGAATCGTTGACGCGCGCCGGGTCGATCTCATATCCAGGCAGGCTCGCGTCCTGCTCGCCGCTCGATTTGCATTCGACTCCGATCGCGTTGGCGCTCATCCGGAGGGCTCCAAATTGACCGCCCGCGTCCGCGGAAACCACGATTCCTTTTTCATTCATTTCGAAGGCGCTCCGCCAGACCTTGGGCACGCCGGAGCCGACCACGGTGCCTTCGACGAGGAGCCCTTCGAAGCTGCGCGTGAAAATGGTCCGGTCGACGAGCGCGTTTTGCGAAAGCGTGAGCGCGGTGACGGCGTTGTCGAACCTGGAGTCCACGATCCGGCTCGTTGCACCCAGGAATCCCGCGCGGGCAACGGCGGTCACCATGATCTCGCTCACGGTCGAGCGCTCGATCACGAGCGGGCCGTTCGCCACGATGAGGCCATAGAGTTCGCGTCGCCCGTCCACCTGCCGCACCGTCGAATCGAGGATCGTGAGCGAGATGCCGGGATCCGTTTGGATCATGTGCTTGCCGTTTCCGGTGCGGAAGACGACGTCGGCGTTCTCGAACCGGAGCGGGGATTGGACGACCCAGTCCTCGTCGATGTAGACCGTTCCCGACAGCACGGTTTCGGCTTCGCCGGAAGGGATGACGAAGAGGCCCCCCACGGAGGGGTCCGAGCGGCGCGTCTCGATCCGCCGCGTGCCCTCCTCGAAGGCATCCCGGGCGCCGCGCCCGAGGTGGCCGAGGACAACGTCGCGGAGGCGTTCGTCTTCGATGCCGGCAAGGAGCGGGGCGAGCGCCTCGGCGACAGGGCTCCCGAGGATGGGGCCGCGCGTTTCGGGGAGGGCCTCCCGTAGCTTCTCGAAGGCGACTTCAGGAAGGCCGGAAGCCTCGAGCACGGATGTCGGGGTCTCGTGTCGCGTCACGTCGATCCCCGCCAACACCGTCGGCGTCACGAGAATCGCCACGAGCGCCACCGCGATCGCCCTTCCCCACGAGGCGACCTTCGTTCGATAGCTCCCGCTCACCGCAGCGCGTGCCTGCCTCTCCATTCAATACTCCCGCAGGCGATAACTTCTCATGAGCTTTTGAACGCTTCGCGACGAGGTCGGCGCCCGCGGGCGCCGACCTGAGCGCGTTCAACCGTGGCTGATCACCGGCGAGATGTCCTCGCCGACGAAGTAGCTCCCCGTGATGGTGGCGCGCTCCCAATTGCCGAGGATCCCCTGGTTGGTCCAGACGAGGATGCGGTAGTCGTGCTGGCCGGGGACGTTGTTGCGGCGGAGGTCCCAATTTCCGACGCCGCCCTCGCGGTCGTAGTACCAGAAGTAGAAGTTGCCCTCGGAGTCGGTGGACCCTTCCTGGTACTGATAGTATGGTTGACTCGATACGCTCGTTCCGAACCGGCAATCGTACGCGTCGCATTCGACCGGCCACTCGGTCGTGATGGGAGGGTTGCTTGCGTGGTCCGTCTTGAGCCAGGACTCGTATCGGACCATCGCGTTCTGGGTGGGAAGTCCCCCGTAGCGGTCCCATCGGACCCAGACCTTGCCCGAAACGGGCTCGTAGACCTTCTGCTGGTGCGCGTCGAAGTGGACGGTCGCAACGAGGTTGTCGTCAACCATGATGGTCTTGCATCGGGTGGTCGTCCTTCCGCCGTCGTCTTTCACGGTCAAGCAGACGAGCTTTCCGCCCGAGGCGGCGTAGGTCACGTTGGTCGGGTGCTGGAGGTACCGGTACGGCGGGACGCCGACCCACCACGTCCAGTTCACGATGCTGCCATCGGGATCGTGGGACAGGTCCGTGAAATTCGTGCGCTGGCCCATCTCGGGATACAAGGGGCTCCACGTGAAGTCCGCCACCGGCGGCAGGTTGCCTGCATTCACGATCGCCGTCGCCTCGCGCGTCATTCCATCGTCGTCCGTCACAACGAGCCGCACGGTGTACGAGCCCACGGCGGAGTAACTGTGCGTCGGATTCCGCGCCGCGCTCGATGCGCCGTCCCCGAACGTCCACGACCACGAGACGATCGCGTCGTTCGGCGCGTTCGGATGGGTCGAGGCGTCCGTGAAGGTCACGAGTTCGCCGAGCTCGGGCGCGAGATCGGAGACGCTGAAAGCCGCGAGGGGCGCGATATGGGCGACGCTCACGGTACGGGTCGCCTCGCCGCCCTCGCCGTCGTTGTCGGTCGCGCGATGGACCACGACGTATTCGCCGCCGTCGGCGTATCGCCGCGTGGAGCTCCGGATCGCCGACGTCCCGCCGTCACCGAAGGCCCAGCTCCAGGTCCAACCCGTCGGCGGAGCGTCGTCCGGGTTCGGATGCGTCGTGGCGTCGGTGAAGACGTACGTGTCCGTCTCCTTCGCGCCGAGGACGGTGAACGAGACGACGGGCCGCGTCACGCCCACGAGAACGCTCTTCGCGATGGTTGAGGAGCGCCCGTCGTTGTCGGTCACCGTGAGGCTGCAGGTGTACGTCCCCGCGTCGACGAACTTGTGCGTCGGGGCGGCGGCGGTGGAGGTCCATCCGTCCGTGCAGCTCCACGCGCGCGTCGCGATGCCGTCGTGCGGCGCGTTCGGGTGCGTGCTCGCGTCCGCGAACGCGAACGTCTCGCTCTCAAGCGCGCCCGTGAACGTGAAGTCCGCGACGGGGTGGACGTGGGCGACGACGAGGCTCTTCTCGGCGAAGGCGCTGACGCCGTCGTTGTCGGTCGCCGTGAGGCGGACCGTCTTCGTGCCGCCGTCCGCGTAGCGGCGGGTCGTCGAGGCGCCGGTCGCGCTCGACCC
This sequence comes from Candidatus Thermoplasmatota archaeon, assembly GCA_035540375.1. Lineage (NCBI taxonomy): Archaea > Methanobacteriati > Thermoplasmatota > Thermoplasmatota archaeon. Next base: position 13,648 of record DATLGO010000080.1, on the reverse strand, counting down.
GTCCCCGAGATTCCATGACCAGCTCCAGCCTGCGGGCGGCGCGTCGGCCGGGTTCGGGTGCGTGCTCGCGTCGGTGAAGCTCCACGTGTCGAGCTCGGTGGCGCCCGCGTGCGTGAAGTCGGGGAGCGGCGCGACGTGGCCCACGGCGACCGACTTCGTGACGCTCGTCACGATCCCGTCATCGTCCGTCACGCTGAGCGTGCAGCGCTTCGTTCCTCCGTCCGCGAAGCGGTGCGTCGGGGCGGCCTCGGTGCTCGCGAAGCCGTCGTCGCATTCCCAGAGGCGCGAGACGATGGCGTCGACAGGGGCGTTGGGGTGCGTGCTCCCGTCGATGAAGGCGAAGGTGTCGGTTTCTAGGCTGCCGGTCCACGTGAACGCGGCGACGGGCGCCGAGTGGGCGACCGCGATCGAGCGCTCCGCCGTGGCCGTGAGGCCGTCATTGTCGCCGACGAGGATCGAACACGTGTAGGAACCGCCGTCCGCGAACTTGTGCGCAAGCGTCGCGGCGGACCCGCTCGCGCCGTCGCTGCAGCTCCAGGCCCGCGTCGTGATGCCGTCGGTGGGCGCGTTGGGGTGCGTGCTGCGGTCCGTGAGGGTCCACGTGTCGCTGTCCTTCGCCCCCGCGACGTCGAAGGCGGCGAGGGGCGGGACGTGCGCGACGGCGAGCGTCGCGCCCTCGGAGTCGCTCATGCCGTCGTTGTCGTGGACGGTGAGCGTGCAGCCGTAGGTCCCGCCGTCGGCGAACTTGTGCGTCGGGTTCGCGCTCGTCGCGGTGAAGCCGTCCGTGCAGCTCCAGGCCCGCGCCTGAATCCCGTCCCGGGGAGCGTTGGGATGCGTGCTCGTGTCCGTGAAGGCCCAGACATCCGTCTCGAGGGCGCCCGCGGTCGAGAAGCCCGCGACCGGCGGGACGTGGGGGATGACGAGCGCCTTGTTCCGGACGTGCGTGCGGCCGTCGTTGTCGGTCACCGTCAGGCGCGCGGTCCAGGGGCCGCCGTCGACATACCGGTGGGAAGGCTCGCGGACCGTGCTGTCCGTGGTGCCGCTCGCGTCGAAGTCCCAAGCGTACGTCCAGCCGGTGGGCGGCGCGTCCGCCGGGTTCGGGTGCGTCGAGAGGTCCGTGAAGGGCACCGGCGTGAGTTCGTTCACAATCGTCTCGGCGAAGTCAGCAACCGGGTTCACGTGGGCGACGGTGATCGTCCTGCTCACGGTCGACGATCGGCCCTGTCCCGTGGTGACCGTTTCGGTCACCGTGTGGGGGCCGCCGTCGAGGAAACGATGCGAGACGATTGCCCCCGCGGCCGTCGCCGACCCGTCGCCGAAGTCCCACGTCGAGGTCGTTCCGAAGCCCGAGGGGTCGAAGGACCGCGTCGTGAACGTGATCGTGTCGAGCTCGGTTGCGGACGCGGGGGTGGACGAGAATGGCCGCGTGCAGGGAAGCTGCGAGGCGGGCGCGACGCGGAAGGGTTCCCAGAGCGCTTTGCCGGTTTGCGAGTCGACCCACAGGCTGAGCTCCGCGCCCGGGCTGTTGCGCGTCGTTTCGGTTTCGATCTTCGTGAGGACGAATCTCCGCTCGATCACGCGGGGCCCGTCGGGGAGGGCCCAGAAGTTGTTGCGGACGTCGGCCTGCGGGGCGCCCTGCTCCGGCACCTTGTGCCCGGAATTGCCGGCGTAGTCCTCGAAGCCGCTGCGGCCGCTCAGGAAATTGTTGTCCGTGAGCGTGAGGGTTCCTTTCCCCGCGCGGTCGACGCCCGAGACGGACGCGCTCCCGATCCGAAGGAACGCGCCGTTCTTCACCTCGGCGTTCTCGGCGTAGCTCCCGATGCGGCGGTCCATGCCGAGGCGGAATTCGGAGAAATTCTCGAACAGATTGCGATCAAGCTTGAGGATCGAACTCGACGCACCGCGAGCATAGGCGAGCGCTGCGTGCGTGTTCTTGATCCAGTTGCAGGACACCGAGGCCGTGGGCGCCTTGCGGTAGGCGTAGAGGGACGTGCCCCAACTGAAGTCGGTCACCACGTTGTCCTGGAAGACCGTCCCCGCGGAATCGAAGGCGATGAAGGCGCCTCCCTTGAGGTCCGAGCGGCGGACGTCGAGCTTGCCCTCCGTGGCCGTGCCCTTCGCGGCGATGCCGAATCCCGCGAGGTCGATCGTCTTGTCGAGGATCTCGATCGTCGCGCCGTTCGCCGCGAAGACAGGGCCTTCGAGGAGGGCGGGGGGCGTGTATTTCCCGGCGCTGATGGTCTGGGCCTTCGGCCACCACTGGGGCTTGATCTTGCCGGCGTCGGGCGTCGACCGCCACGTCGCCACCGCGGGTGTGACGGTGCCGTCGACCGTGTCGCCCGAGGTCATGTGGCAATCCGCGCAGTTGATCGACGCGAGGGCTTCCGCGTCCCACGTGAAGAGCGCGGCGCCCGCGTGGTGGAGGAAGTCATTGTCTTTCGCATCCACCGTGCCGTCGAGAACCCCGAGGCCCATGACGTTGTAGGTGAAGAGGGCGTTCTCGACTTTGGCCGGGTTCGGGTCCGTCTGGCTGAAGAAGCCTGTGACGAGGCTCGCGAACCGGTCGTTCTTCGAAAGCATGGACGGGTTGAGGCCGCTCAGGATGCCGAGGTGGCCCTTCTCGAGAAGGTTGCCGTCGGTCGTCACCTGCTCGATGACGGCCCCGATCCCGATGCGCATGTGCGAGACTTTGTTGTTCTTGACGTTCGCGGCCGACACGTCGAGCGCGGGCAGGATCGCGGTCGGGACGTGCGAGACGGTATTGCCCTCGATGAGCGTGTTCGTGTTGAGGAGGCTCGCGATGCCGTTCGAGCCGACCCGTCGCACCGTGTTGCTCTCCACCTTGGGATTCGCGGCGAGCGCCATGATGATGCCCGACCCGCCCACATCCTCGATCGTGTTGCGGCGGATCGTCGGCACGTCGAGAAGCGCGGCGATGCCGCCGAGGCCCGCGTTCCTGAACGTGCTGTCCTGCACGAGGTGCGTGTAGACCGCGTCGCCCACGAGCGTGCCCGCGATGTAGTAGAGACCGTAGCCGTTCGGGCCGCCTCCCAGGACGTTGAGCTTCGAGATGGTCGCGTTTGTGCGGTGGGCGTAAACGCCGTGGAACAGGAAGCCGCCCTTGAGGTCGACCTCGGTCACCGTGTCGTTGTCGTTGCGCAAGAACAGGTTCGTGTCGCCGTTCACGTCCGTGCGCGTGAGGGTCATGCGGCCGTTGGGTTTCGCGCCGAACGGGAACCCGTTCGCGTGCATCTGGGGTCGCGTCGTGGGCGTCCCCGTCATGGTGAGCGAACCGGGGAATTTGACGATGAGCGGCCCCGAGAGCGAGAGCGATCCGCTCGCGGGGATGGTGACGGCTGTCGTGATGATCTGGAGCGCGAACGGGAGGGCGGGGACGTTGGGGAGGCTCCATGCCGTGGCCCGGCGAACGTTGAGCTCGTCCATGTTGCTCGCGAAGACCGTGTCCGCATAGACGCCCGTTCCGCCGTAGTGGTTGTCGAGGTAGTCGCACTCGCTCGTCGGGACGTTGACCGTGACGGTGCCGACCGTGAGCGTGATGCCGTTCACGCCCTGGATGGCGTCGCCGTAGTTCTCCATCAGGTTCGAGTTGCGGACGACCGGCGGCGGCACCTCCTTGGTCTGGGTGACGCCGTCGTGGTCGCCGTTCGAGGCGCACTTGACGCCGATGCCGTTCGCCGTGGCGTGGAGCGATTCGTACGTGCCGCCCGCGCCTGAGGCGATCTCGAGGCCGATCGTGTTCATCACGAAGGTGGAATCCCGGACCGTGCCGATGCCCATCCCGCGCATCGCGGCGTGTTTGGCGATGCGCATGCCCGTGTAGCTCTTCGTGAAGAGCGAGCGCTCGACTGTGATGTTCTGGGTGACGGTGAGGCCCGTGATCGCGTTCTCGAACTTCGAATCCTCGATGCGGCTGTTGCCCGCGTAGGCCACGGTGACGACGTCATTGACCTTGGAGTAATAGACGTCCGCATACACGGTCACCTCGCTGAAGTGGGAATTCCGGATGAGGAGGTCGCCGCGCGCGTTCAGCGTGCCGTACGCCGCCCGGTCCCCGTCCACTTGCCGGAAGCGGGAGTTAAGGACCGTGATCTTCACGTTCGGGTCGCCCCGGATCGACCAGTGCTCGTTCGAGGCCCGGGTGCTGTGGTAGATGATCTCCGCGTTCTCGAATCGGACTTCGCTCTGGAAGACCCAGCTTTCGTGCACGTGGTGGACGCCGGTGATGACGTAGACGTCGGGTTGCGGCGGGAACGTGATCGTATTCACCTTCGCGGAGGGGTCGGTCGCCATGCGTTCGATGGTCTCCTCGACCGTCATCGGGAGGAGGTCGGCCATCGTGCCGCCGATCGACGTCGGGTCCGGCACCTGGCGGAGGATGTCGAGGAGGACGCCGTGAACGCCCGCGTCCGCGACGGGTCGATCGCGCGAACGGTCGATGAGGGGGAAAGGCGGCAGGAGGGTGTCGCTCGGGGTCGGTTCGCGCGCGAGGGACGGAGCCTCGGCCTCGAGCGCCGCGGCGAGGGGCGGCGCGACGAACAGGGCGGCGACGAGAAGGGCCCCGAGGCGACCCTTGGTTCGCGGCGGTCGATCGCTCACGCTCATTGAATCCGGAGCCTGCCCGATAGCTCTCCTCTCCCTGCGCCTTCAGGGATGGGCGGGAGCATCAAGCCTTCGAGCGGACGTCGTCCGGTCCCACGCGGCGACGCCGGAGGGGTGCGGTCGAGGGCGCCTGACCTCGTGACCCCTCGCGCGCGGCTCCCCCGCCTCCAGACGGCATCGCGGCGCGCAATCTTTTTCAGCCTCGCGCCCGGTGCGCCACGCGGGGTTTCGCATCGCGCTCAAGCTCGTCGTCCGGCAGGGTCAGGTCCAGGAGGTCCCGACGGACCTCGTCGTCGTCAATCTCTTCGAAGGCGTGAAGAAGCCCGCGGGCGCGACGGGCGCCGTGGACGCGGCCTCGGGCGGCGCGATCGCCCGGGCGCTCGCGGCCGGCGATTTCAAGGGGAAGCTCAAGGAGACGCTCGTCCTCTACCCGGGGGAAGGCGCCGCGAAGCGCATCCTGCTCATCGGCCTCGGCGACCCCGCGAAGACCGACCTCGACAAGGTCCGCCAGGTCTCCGCGCGCGCCGCGAAACGCGCCCGCGAGCTCGGCGTCGCGTCGTTCGCGACGGTCGCGCACGGCGCCGGCATCGGGGGGCTCCCCGCGAAGGCCGTGGGCCAAGCGCTTGCCGAGGGCGCCCTCCTCGGCCTCTATCGCTTCGACCGCTACCGCGGCGAGGGGACGAAGAAGAAGGCCGAGGAGGAGCGCGGCCGGCTCGCCGAGGTCATCCTTGTCGAGAACGACCGCCGCCGGCTCGCGGACCTCCAGGAAGGCGTCCGCGTCGGCGCGATCATCGCGGAGAGCACGAACTTCACGCGCGACATCGCCGCCGTCTCGGGACCCGACGCGCATCCCGAAGCGATCGCGAAGACCGTCGCTGCCATGGCCAGGGAGGTCGGCCTCAAGTGCACCGTCCTCGCGAAGAAGGAGATCGAGAAGCTCGGCATGGGCGGCCTCCTCGGCGTCAACCAGGGAAGCGCGCGCGAGCCCCGCTTCGTCGTCCTCGAGCACGAGGGCTCGAAGTCCGGCGCCCCGTTCGTCGCGGTCGGGAAGGGGATCACGTTCGACACGGGCGGCATCTCGATCAAGCCCGCGGACAAGATGGACGAGATGAAAAGCGACAAGTCCGGCGCCGCCGCGGTCTTCGGGTTCCTGCGGGCCTGCGCGCTCCTCAAGATCCCCCAGCGCGTCGTCGGGCTCGCGCCGCTCACGGACAACATGCCGTCCGGGTCCGCGCTCAAGCCGGGCGACGTCATCACGGCGATGAACGGCAAGACGATGGAGATCATCAACACGGACGCCGAAGGTCGCCTCGTGCTCGCGGACGCGCTCTCGTACGCGGCGCGCTACGACCCGGCCGCGGTGGTCGACCTCGCGACGCTCACGGGCGGCGTCGTGGTGGCGCTCGGCAACCAGACCTCCGGCATCATGGGCAACAGCGAGGAGCTGATGGCGCGCCTCGAGGCGAGCGCGACGCGCACGCGGGAGCGCGTGTTCCGGCTGCCCTTCTACGAGGAGTACGACCGGCTCGTCGACTCGAAGATCGCGGACGTGAAGAATTCCGGCGGCCGCCCCGCGCACGCGATCCAGGGCGGCAAGTTTCTCGAGCGTTTCGTCGACTACCCGTGGGTGCACGTCGACATCGCGGGGACGGCGTGGGACGACGGCGCGCGCCCGGGCTACAACGAGGAGTACAGCCCCGGCCCCGCGACGGGGGCGGGCGTGCGGCTCCTCGTGGACCTCGCCCAGAACTGGAAACCCATGCCGAAGGTCAAGAAGTCGACCTGAGCTTCGTCCGGACGGCGCTCGCGAGCCCGTCCGCGTCCGGAGCCCCGACGACGATGGCGTCGAAGTCGTGGCCGTCCAGCGCGAGCGTCAACACGCGATCGCCCTTCGTGAACGCGTAGAACCGCTTCTCGCCGTCGATCCAGAACCGGCCGAGGCACACGACGCCCGGCACGTGGGTTCCGACCCTGAACGCGAAGATGCCCGGCCACGGGGCGTCGGTCGCGATCGATTCGCGGATCGTCGAATACGGAACGAGGATGTCCCGTTTGAGCGCGAGCGCGCGCGCCGCGGGGGGGAGGGCGACGCGGACGTGGTCGCGCTCGAGCGCGATCGAGGCCGCCACGCGGGGCCTGGACAGGAGACGCATCGCGCGCCCACGCGCGGCGCCGACCTTGAAGCCAGCGGCTCGGGCCCGGGGCCCGTACGGGAACCCTTATCCAGACGCCTCCCGGTCCGGGCGCGATGGGCTCCCTCGACCAGGGCGCGCGCAACGTCGTGACCACGTGCCTCGCCGTCAAGCGCGGCGAGCGCGTCGTCCTCGTGACGGATGGATCGACACGCGACATCGGAGACGCGATCGAGCGTCACGCGCGCGCGGCGACGGACGCGGTCGAGCGCTTCGATCTCGACGACCTCGGCGCGCGACCGCTCAAGGAGGTCCCCAAGGCGCTCGCCGAAGCCGCTTCCCGCGCGGACGTCACCGTCTGGGCCGCCGCGAGCGTGAAGGGCGAGCTGCCCGCGCGGATGGAATTCCGCAAGTACATCCGCGGTCGCGCCCGGCACGGCCACATGCCCGGGGTCACGCGCGTCCTCATGGAGGAGGGCATGAACGCGGACTACGACGCCGTCGAGGCGCTCACCCTCAAGGTGTTCGAGCGAGCCAAGCGCGCGCGCACCGCCCGCGTCACGAACCCGAACGGAACGGACTTCTCGGTCGAGTTCAAGAGCGACTGGAAGTGGCTCGCCGACACCGGCAAGTTCCACCGCAGGGGGGATTGGGGAAACCTTCCCGCGGGCGAGACGTACACCGCGCCGTACCGCATGAACGGGCGCGTCGTCACGAACCTGCTCGGGGACTTCTTCTCCGAGAAATACGGGGAGCTCGTGCCTCCGGTGCGCTTCGACGTGCGCGATTCGTGGGTCGACCTCGAAAGCATCGCGGGCGGCACCCCCGAGGTCGTCGCCGAGTTCCGCGCCTATCTGCAGACGGGGCCCAACTCGGCGCGGGCGGGCGAGTTCGCGCTCGGCACGAACCTGGGCCTCACGCGGCTCGTCGGCAACCTCCTCCAGGACGAGAAGATCGTGGGCGTCCACGTCGCGTTCGGAAACCCGTATCCCGAGGAGACGGGCGCGCCCTGGCACGAGAAGACCCACGTCGACTGCGTCATCCTCGAGACCGACGTGTGGCTCGACGGCGAGAGGGTCCAGCAAGCAGGGCGCTACGTCCTCTGATCGAGGAAGCGGCGCGAAGACATTCGGTCCCGCCGCCCGCTGGTCGCTCATGCCCAGGGTCGCGCTTGCGGGTGACGTCATGCTCGGTCGCCATGTCGGGGAACGGCTGAGGGAGGCCGGCGCGGAGCACGTCTGGGGCGGGACGCTTCCGGCGCTCCTCGCCGCCGATCTGCGCTTCGTGAACCTCGAATGCGTCGTCTCGAACCGGGGCGCCCCGGTCGATAAGACCTTCAACTTCCGGGCGCCCCCCGAGGCGATCGCCGCGCTGCGCGCGGCCGCAATCGACGCGGTGACGCTCGCGAACAACCACGTTTTCGACTACGGACCGGAAGCGTTCGTGGACATGCTCGAGCGGCTCGACGCCGCGGGGATCGCGCGCGCGGGCGCGGGTCGCGACGCGGATGAAGCCTGGACGCCCGCATTCGTGGAATCCCGCGGCATGCGGGTCGGTCTCCTCGCCTTCACCGACAACGAGCCCGGTTGGGCCGCGGGGCCCTCGCGTCCCGGCGTCGCGTGGTGTCCGATCGAACCCGGGTCGCGGGCCCACGGTTCGCTGCTTGCGCGCGTGGCCCGCGCCCACCGGGCATGCGACGCGCTGGTCGTGGCCGCGCACTGGGGCCCGAACATGAGGACGCGACCGACGCGCGCGTTCGAAACCTTCGCGCGATCCGTCGTGGACGCGGGGGCGGCCGTCTTCTGGGGGACGAGCGCCCACGTCATCCAGGGCGTCGAGCGGCGACGCCGCTCGCTCATCCTTTACGACACGGGGGATTTCGTGGACGATTATCGGGTGGACCCACGGCTGCGCAACGACCGTTCTTTCCTCTACGAGGTGGACCTCGGTCACGGCGAAGCGCGCGCGTTGAGGCTCACCCCCGTTCTCATCGACCCGCGACGCGCGGCGGTCGACCTCGCGCCCGGCGAGGACGCGGAGGCGACCCGCCGCGCGCTCGACCGGCGGTCCCGCGCCTATGGATCCCGGTTCGACGAGGAGGGCGGGCGGCTCGTCATGCGAGCCGCCCATTGATCGCGCCTACCGGCGGCGCGCGAGCGCGAGGCCGAGCGCCGCCGCGAGGCCCGCGCCGACGAGCGCGAGGGCCGCGGGGCCAGGCGTGCGCGAGGGCGAGGCGGGCGGGGCGCCCGTGTCGAGCGCGCTGTCGTCGCGGGAGACCTTCTCGTTGCCGGGCCCGCTTTCCGCCATCAGGCGGTAGATGGGCTCGGCGTCCCCGATCGCGAAGTCGCGCCGCGCGAGCGTCTCGTTCGTGTCGCTCTTGAGGAGGAGGACGACGTTCTTGTCGTCGGCGTACGCGGGGACGTCCCACGTGAACGCGGCGGCCGCCTTCTCGTCGAGCGCGAGGGACTCGAGAACGAGGTGTTCCTCCTCGGTCTCGACCACGAAGAGGCGGACGGCGATGGTCTTGCCGGCCCAGTCGGCCTGCGTCGAGTCGTTGTAGGCGGTCACCGTGATGGGCACGGCGTCGCCGACGTTCGCGGTCCCCTCGTCGGCCTGGATCGTGAGGGGGGTCACCATGTAGATGGCCTGCGCCGCCGGGGCGGCGAAGAGCGCGGTCGCGATGGCCGCGAGGGCCAGGGCTCGGAACTTCATGCGATCCGGGAGGGCGTCGAAGAATAAGGGATTTGGCTCCAGGTTGGGCGCGCGCCCACCCTCCAGACGACCGGGCGCCCGGTCGCCCGGGCGCCCGGAGTTGGAGGCACTCTACCTGCGGCGCACGGTCGCGGCGGCGACGGCGACGGCGGCGACGAGCCCGGCCGCGAGGGCCACCACGAGGCCCGCCCCGGGCGTGGCCGCGGGCCGCTCGTCGACCGGGCGGTCGGCCGTCTTGTCCCCGGCGGGGCCGGATTGCGACTCGAGGTTGCCCTTGCCGAGGGCGAAGGCCATCTCCTCCGCGTCGCCGACGACGACGTGCTTGAAGGCGACCGTCTCCTTCGCGGCGAGGACGCGGATCTCGAGATTCTGCGCGTCGCGCTCGGCGGGCACCGTCCACTGGAACTTCGCGCTCGCGGACGCGTCGAGCGTCAGCGCTTCAACGATGACGGTGAGCGTGTTCGTCTCGAAGTCGACGGCGACGATCCTCACGACGCGCCCCGCGAAGGCGGCGCGATGCGTGTCGTTCGCGGGCATGATCGTGATGTCGATGACGTCGCCGACGTCGACGCGGTGGGGCGCGTCGATGAGGAGCGGTGTCTCGATGTACATGGCCTGCCCGGTGCCCGCAGCCGCGAGCAGGGCGAGGAGGGCGGTCACGTTTCCGAGGCGCTTCGCGAGGGGGTTTCGCGCGTTCATCGACCCCACGAGGCGCGGGGTGGCCTTCTGCCCTCGCTTGAGGTTGGGCGGCGGGCGAACGGACCCATCGACCTATCGCACGTCCTCCCCGGCGAGGCGGGCGAGGGCCTGGCGGACCTCCTTGCCGGAGGCGTACTCGTCCTTGGGGAGGCGCTCGACGAGGTCGCGGACACGGCGCCAGCCCGTCCCGACGTCGCCTTCGGCGTCCGCGAGGGCGCGCTCGAGCGTGGCTTTCGCCGCGGGGAACCGAAGGCTGTCGAGCCGGAGGTCGAGATCGGTCGGGATGCCGTGCGATCGCGCGATGCGCCGCGAAAGCGTGCGGTCCATCGGTTCGCCCGTGCGCGTTTCTGGGGTGGGCCGCCCTTCGCGCGCGACGGTCCCGATGGCTCGCTTCGCCGCGGGCCCGGCCGTGTCGTCCTTCTCCTCGTAAGGCTGCTCGGGCATGGTCCTTCGTGGCGGTTCGCGAAGGGAATGCCTTGTGGCCCCTTCAGCGGGCGGCTTCGTCGGGAACGGATGCCGGCGCTTCGGCCGTGGGCGCGACGACAGGCACGTCGACCATCCGCCGCTTCTTCATCTCGTAGCCGACGACGGCCCCCGTGCCCACGAGGTTCGTCGCGACGATGACGATGAACGCGAGGGCTACAAAGCTCTCCGTGCCGGGAACGCCGGCCGCCGCCGGGAGGCCCGCGAGCACCGCCGCCGCGAGGCCGCGGGGAAAGAGGAGCGTGATGAGCCCGCGATCCTTCGAGGTCTCGCCGTCTCCGCGCGTCGCGAGCGAGACGGCGAGCACGCGCGCGGCGAGGGCGGCCGCGAGGATGACGGCGGCGTCGACGAGGAACCTCGTCTGAAGGACGAGCGCGGGGTCGAGGATGACGCCGAGGTACACGAAGAAGAAGGCGCGGATGAGGAACGCCACCTCGGATTGGAACTGGCGCTGCTGGTCGCTGAACTCGAGACCCTCGAAGGCGAGCTTCCTCGCGATGATGAAGCCGTTTCCGAGCACGACGCCGAAGATGAGGGCCGCGATCGCTCCGTTGCCGCCCACGGCCTCGGCGCCCACGTAGAGGAAGAGGATGGCCGAGAGCGTGATCATGTAGCTGTAGCGCATCGACTGGAGACGCTTGAGGAGACGCAGCCACACCACGCCTCCGAAGAGGCCGAGCACGATCGCCGTCGAGAATTGCGAGGCGATGCTCCGGAGCGCTCCGCCTACGCGCTCGCCCGAGCTCGCGTCGGCGGTCGTCGTGAAGAAGGCGACGAGCGTCACGGTGCCGATGACGCAGAGCACGTCCGTGAGGGCGCTCTCGACCGAAAGCAGGACGCGCGTGCCGTTCGCGGCGGTCGTGCGCGAGATGATCGGCATGATGATGACGCCCGACGTGCCGCCGAGGATGGTGCCGAGGAGCGCCGCCGCCGGCCAATCGAGGCCGAGGTGGAAATGGCCGACGCCCGCGATGAGCCCCACCGTCGCGACGAAGCCCACGACCGCGAGCACGGTCGAGCGCGCGATGCCCGAGACGAGGTCGCGGAGATGGAGGCCGAGCCCGCCATCGAACATGATGACGATGAGCGCGAGCGTGCCCACGAGACCGCTCGCGCTCTTGAAGCCCTCGACGTCGAAGACGCCGAACACGGGGCCCACGAGGACGCCGAAGGCGATGAGGAGCAGGACGTCCGTGATGCGGGTGCGGTCGAAAAGGACGTAGCCGAGGAACCCGAGCGCGATCACGCCGGCGAACGTCGCGAGGATCGGGAGCGGGTCGATCGCCAAGGGGTCAGCCCGCCCGTCGAGCGGTCGGCCGGCTCATGAAGGCGCGCCCCGCGCCAAGGCGCGGTCCGTGTCGAGGGGTTTTATACTGCCCCCGCGCCGTGGCGATGTCCATGCCGGACCCGGTCGCGCACGCCCGCGCGCGCCGCGAGACGAGCCTCGCGGAGCTGTTTGAGCTTCTGCGCATCCCGAGCGTGAGCGCCCAACCCGAGCGCGCGAAGGACATGGAGCGCGCCGCGACGTGGGTCGCGGATGCGATGCGGCGGGCGGGCCTCGAGAACGTCGAGGTCGTTCCGACCGGCGCGCGCGACGCACGGGGCCACCCCTGGATCTACGGCGACTGGCTCCATGCGGAGGGCGCCCCGACGGTGCTGGTCTACGGCCATTACGACGTCCAGCCTGCGGAGCCGCTCGAGCTCTGGCACTCGCCCGCCTTCGAGCCCACGGTGCGCGACGGAAAGGTGTACGCGCGCGGCGCGACGGACGACAAGGGTCAGATGTTCACGCACATCAAGGGCGTCGAGGCGCACCTCGCCGCGAACGGACGCCTGCCGGTGAACGTGAAGTTCATGATCGAGGGCGAGGAGGAGGTGGGAAGCCGCAACCTCGAGCAGGCGGTGCGCGATCACGCGAAGCGGCTCGCGGCCGACGTGGTCCTCATCTCCGACTCCTCCATGTGGGACGAGAAGCACCCCTCCATCGTCTACAGCCTGCGCGGTCTCGCTTACTTCTACGTCACGGCGCGCGGCGCCGCGGGCGACCTGCACTCGGGCACGTTCGGCGGCGCCGTCCCGAACGCGGTCGAGTGGCTCGCGAAGCTCCTCGCCGCCGCGAAGGACCCGAAGACGGGCCGCGTGCTCATCCCCGGATTCTACGAAGGGGCGGAGGTCGATGCCGACGAGCGCAAGGCCCTCGCGAAGCTGCCGTTCAACGAGGCGAAGTATCGGCGGTCCCTCGGTCTCGGGAAGCTCTTCGTGGAGAAGGGCTGGACGCCCATCGAGGCCACCACCGTGCGGCCGACGTTCGAAGTCAACGGCTTCTGGGGCGGGTACATCGGCGCGGGTCAGAAGACCGTGCTCCCGAACGAGGCCCACGCGAAGGTCTCGATGCGTCTCGTCGGGAGGCAGGACCCGCAGAAGGTCGGAAGACGGTTCCGCGCGTTCGTCAAGGACTTCGAGAAGCGCGCGCCCGGCATCCGCTTCAAGGTCGAGCAGCCGAGCGCGAACCCCCCGGCGAAGGTGCCGATCGACCATCGCGCGCTCGGCGCCGGCGTGCGCGCCCTCGAAGGCGCCTTCCCGGGAACGAAGGTCGTGTTCGCGGCCGAGGGAGGCTCCATCCCGGTCGTCGGGACGTTCGCGGACGTCCTCGGCGTCCCCACCGTCCTCATGGGCTTCGGCCTCCACGACGAGAACCTGCATGCGCCGAACGAGCACATCCGCGTCGCGAACTTCGAGCGGGGCATCGAGGCCTCGGTCCGGTTCTTCGACGCGCTCGCGAAGGAGACGCCCGCGTCGCTTGCGGGCCGCGCGAAGCGGCCAAAGAAGGCCCGCGCGAGAGGGCGCCGGTGACGTGGACCCGCCGCACGTAATCCACAGGAAACACAGGTCAAACCGCGTGCGGCGGTCGCGGTTCCAAACACTTATGCAACCTCGCCGCCATGGCGCCTCAAGGGCTGGGTCCGGCATTCTTATTCACCCCCTATTCACCCCCTCATGGA
>DATLGO010000079.1 GCA_035540375.1 Candidatus Thermoplasmatota archaeon | reverse complement strand
CCCCGGACGCGGAACTCACCCCCGTCGAGACCCCGGCGCGCTTTCCTACGTGCGTGCGCCGGACGCCGATGGAACGGGGACGCTAGACGCGTCCGGACAAAACCCCTCAGCCACCGCGATCGCCGTTCCAGGGCGCCCGCTGGGATGCGGGGCCGGGCCGGGGGCGGGCGACGGGTATCGGGACTGGGTGCCGGGAGGCGGGCGTCGGGTGCCGGGTGCCGGGATTCGGGACCGGGACCGGGACCGAGACCGGGACCGGGCGTCGGGCGCCGGGACCGGGCGCCGGGTCCGGGCGCCGGGACCGGGCGTCGGGCGCCGGGTGCCGGGACCGGGATTCGGGACCGGGACCGGGTCCGGGCGTCGGGACCGGGCGTCGGGCGCCGGGACCGGGACCGGGCGTCGGGACCGGGCGTCGGGCGCCGGGACCGGGACCGGGCCGCGGGACCGGGCGCCGGGCGCCGGGACCGGGACCGGGCCGCGGGACCGGGCGCCGGGTCCGGGCCCCGGGACCGGGCGCCGGGTCCGGGTCCGGGACCGGGTCCGGGTCCGGGACCGGGACCGGGTCCGGGCGTCGGGACTGGACCGGACGGGGTTGCCCGCCGAGCCGAGCGCCGGGAGAGCGCGAGCGGAGCGAGCGCCTGCCACTCCGTCCTAACGCGAAAGCGGGGACGGGCGCGACAGCGCCCCAAAGAGGGCGGCCGAAGGCCGCCCGAGGCGCGAGCGAAGCGAGCGCAGGTGAAAGCGGGGAAGCGCAGGACAAAGTCCTGCGCTAGAGCACGAAATCCACGCCCTTCGGCCGGGCCGCCTCGCGGTAGTTCGGCACGCTGTCGTCGCGGCCGAGGATCTGCTTCGAGCGGACGCCCGTGAGGACGACCATCGCGCGCAGGGTCTTCCCGAGGTCGGGCTGCACGTTCGCGCCCCAGATGATGCGGCAGTCGGGCGAGACGCGGTCGTGGATCTCCTGCACGACCTTCTGCGCCTCCTCGAGCGTCATGTCGGGGCCGCCCGCGACGTCCACGAGGCAGCCCGTGGCGCTGCTCACGTCGACGTCGAGCAGCGGTGACGTGAGCGCTTCCTCGATGGCTTCGCGGGCGCGCTGGTCGCCTTCGGCCTCGCCGACGCCGATCATCGCGACGCCGCCCTTCTTCATGACCGTCTTGAGGTCCGCGAAGTCGAGGTTCACGAGGCCGGGCTTCGTGATCATCTCGGTGAGGCCGCGGATCGAGCGCATGAGGATCTCGTCCGCGACGCGGAACGCCTGCGCGAGCGGGAGCCGCGGCGCGACCTCGAGGAGCTTGTCGTTCGGGATGACGACCGTCGTGTCGGCCGCGTCGCGCAGGCGCGAGAGGCCCGATTCCGCGTTCTTCGCGCGGATATGGCCCTCCATGCCGAAGGGGGTCGTGACGACCGCGATCGTGAGCGCGCCGAGATCGCGGGCGACCTCCGCGACGACGGGCGCGGAGCCCGTGCCGGTGCCGCCGCCCATGCCCGCGGTCACGAACACGAGGTCCGCGCCGTCGAGCGCCTTGCGGATCGCCTCCTCGGACTCCTCGGCCGCGTTCTTGCCGACGTCCGGGATCGCGCCCGCGCCGAGACCGCGCGTGAGGTTGCGGCCGATGAGGATCTTCTGGGGGACCTTGACGTTGAGAAGGTGCTGCGCGTCGGTGTTGCACGCGATGAGCTCGACGTTCTCGAGGTTCGACTGGCTGAGCCGCATGATGGTGTTGCAGCCGCCGCCGCCGCAACCGACGACCTTGATCTTCGTGTTGAGCCCCGCGAGGAGGGCTTCGAGCTCCTGGTCGATCTCGGAGGTCGGCATCGCGGCCTGCGCGTAGGCGGGGGCCGCGGGGGCCGGCGCCGCGTACGGCTGCGGCTGGCCCGGGAACAGGCTCGCGAAGGGCGACGCGCCGTTTGCGGCGGGCGCGGCCTTCGGCGCGGAAAACGGCGACGAGCGGACGGCGGGCGCGCCGGACTCCTCGTTCGCCTTCTTGATAGCGTCCTGAATGAGGGACTTCATCGTGGCGGCTCCTAGTGCGCCAGGTGGACCTGGCGGTGCATCCGTCCCGGAAAGGGTGGCCGCGCGCTCATAACGGTTGCGAAGTGCGTCGCATCTCTCGACGGACGCAACCCTTTTCCTATGCCCAACCGCTGATCGACCCGGAGGCTCTCCCCTGATCACCCTGCGTCCCCTCTCCATCGTCCTCCTGGCCACCCTCTCGATCCTCGCGGCGGGTTGCCTGCAGCGGGAATACCGCGTCGAGGTCGGCTACGAGGTCGACGAACCGTCGGCCCTCGCGCACGCGGCCCTCGGCCAGCGGACGTGCCTCCTCGAGGCCCGGGAGCAACAGTCGACGGGCCCCTGCCCCCGCGTGGAGACCGGAGACCCCCGAATCCCGCTCGCGACGCTCGTGCTCGACGATTTCTACACCACGATCGGAGCCCCGAATGCCGGGGCGCAGCGCGACAACTACGAGGATCTCCTGAGCTCCCAGAACCCCTCGGAGATGCTCGACCGCGGCGACCCCGCGGCGCTCGTGACCGACGGGCTCGGCGGTTCGAATCCGCGCCGCGGCACGCAGGGCGCGATGAACGACGTGATCCTGCCGGGATTCGGCACGTTCTGGGCCGCTCTCGGCTACTGGGACGACCGCGACGGCGACGGCGTCGTGCGCCTCTCGCAGAGCTTTTCCGAGGATGACGACGATCCCGACTCCGAGTGGAGTCCTCGCCGCGACGCGAGACTGTACTCCTGGGTCGAGCCCGGACCTCGTCCCGCATGGTCGAGCGCCTACGCGCCCCCGGCGCACCACCCGGATTTCACGTATCACCTGCGAGGATACACGCTCTACCTCGCGGGGGCCGAATCCTCGGACGTCCTCGTGTTCCCCGATGGATCCCTCGCCCAGTCGATGCGGGTCGCGACGGCGTCCGATCCCGTCCTTGCGCCGTCCTCCGAAGGCCTCCCGTTCACGCCCACGGAGCATTCGCGCGTCGACATCGACGCCTACTCGGCGATCGCGGGCGGACCCGTCGCCGCGATCTACGCGTCGGTCCTTGCCCCGACGGTGAACGCCTACGGCAACCCGAGCTGGGGGTGGTGCCCGAACGCCTGCCGCCTCCCGTTCGGCACGGGCGTGGACCCGGTCGACGGGGGTCTGGACGGGGTGTACGACCTGGCCTATCCGCGCGCCGCGCCCGAGTGGACGGAGGGCAGCGGCTCCTCCGCGGCGGGACGCAGGGAGGATTTCACGGACACGTACAGGGGCTGGATCGACGTGCGCCCTGCGACGCGCATCCCCGGCCCGCCGTCGGCCTACGTCGTGAACTTCGGGATCCGCTTCCCCACGGTGGAATCCGCCGCGGTCGCCGCGAGCCCCCAGGGATGGGACCCGCAGCAGGGGACGACGATCGGGCCCGGTTATTTCGCGTTCGATCTGTGGATGGGCGTCTGGAAGGACATCGATGGGGACGGGTTCATCGGGAGCGCGGCGAAGCACGATCCGTACGAAGGCGGCCGGCGCCCCGACGGCAATGACTATCTGCAACCGGGGTCGGAATTCGTGGGCGCGTTTCCCGCCGAGCAGCCGAACGGCGAGAACTTCCAGGTCCGCCTCATCCCCGACGAAGGGTGGGGCCCGGGTGTCTATCAGATGAACACGGGGGGAACGCCCTCCGACGTCTATTCGCGCGACCCGAACTCGGGCGCCTGCATGGACCCGTCCGCCACCCACGTCGCCGGCGTCTGCCTCAGGCCCGTCGACCGTGGAAAGGATACGCTCACGCTCGCAGCGGGCGTCGACCGGAGCTTCGGAAGCGACGGTTACTACCGCTCGATCGGCACGCTCTTCCTTCCGTTCGGGTCGCCGGGATTCACGATCTGCACGCCGACGTTCACGATGCGCCACGAAACCGGCGGAGTCCTGCACGAGGACCCGATCTACGACTGCGACCACCTGGCCCGATACGAGGCCCGCTGATCACGGGATACGGCGCGGAGGACCCGGCGATGCGCGCCGCGGGCTGTGCCGGCGCACGGCCGCGGCGATCGCGGGCTTCGGCTGCGCGCCGACCATCGCGTCCACGAGCCGGCCGTTCCGGAAGATCATGAGGGTCGGGATGCTGCGGACGTCGAAGGCGCGCGCCGTCTGCGGGTTCTCGTCCACGTTGAGCTTCGCGAACACCGCCTCGCCCGCCATCTCGGAGGCGAGGGCCTTGATGACCGGCTCCACGATGCGGCACGGACCGCACCACGGCGCCCAGCAGTCCACGACGACGAGCGGGTGCTTCGCGAGAAGCGCCGGAAGCGTCGCGTCCGTCACGTCGACCGGCGTCGCGGGCGCGGCCTCGGCCGGGGGCGCCGCGGGCGCATCGGCGAGGCCCATGAGCTCCGCGAGCTTGCGCTTGCGCAGCGCCGCGAGTTCCGGGTCGTCGTCCATGCGGCGCCCATCGCGCGTTCCCCGGGATAACCGTTGCGCAGGCGGTCGAAACGGATTTCAGCCTCGACGCGGGTTGCGGCCGCGTGCGCGCGCACCTCCGCATCAGCGGCCGCGTCCAGGGCGTCTACTTCCGTGAATCCACCCGGCAGGAGGCCGAGAAGCTCGGCGTCACGGGCTGGGTCCGCAACCTCGCGGACGGCCGCGTCGAGGCCGTTTTTGAAGGCCCCGAGGAGGCCGTGGAGAAGCTCGTCGCGTGGGCCCGCATCGGACCGCCTCGCGCGCGCGTGGCTTTCATGGACGTCGAGCGTGGCGGGAACGAAGAGGGGTTCCCGGCGTTCGAGGTCCGGCGGACGGGCTAACGCGCGAAGTCCGCGAGATCCAGGTCCGCGTCGCTCCAGAGCGTCCCGAAATGGGACGTGAGCGTGCTTCCGAACTTCGCGTCGCGGACGAACACGACGGCGAAATAGGCGCCGTGCGCGACCGGGTGCGGGACGCCCACCATCACCTTCTCGCCGTCGATCACCGCGAACGGCGTCTGCTCGCGCGCGCTCACGCGCACGTGCAGGTTCTCGCCGAGGCGCGGGAGCACCGTGCGCGCGATCAGGTCGTTGTAGCCCGACTCGAGGACGTACGGAATGTCGCGGTCGCGCATGAGGACCCGCACCTCGACGCCCCGGTCGAGCGCGCCGCGGATGGTCTCGAAGAGCGCGTCGTCGCGCGCGTCGTAGCGGTCGAGATGGAGGCTCACCATGAGCTCGCGCTCGGCCTCCGCGATGCGCGCGGTGAGGTATTCGCGCGCGGCCTCCTCCCCGATCGCGACGTGGTAGAACGTCGAATCGCGATCGCCCGGCGGCATGCGGCGCGCGAGGCGCTTCTCCACCTCGCTTGCGCGATGCGTGAGATCCTCGTATCGCTCGTCCAGCTCGCGGCGGCGCTGCGCGAGCAGGGTCTGGATCGCGGCCTTCGCGGGCACGGCCCGGTAGACCTTCGGGCGCTCGTCGCGCAGGCGCACGAGGTTCTGCGTCGTGAGCGCGGCGAGGACGTCGTAGATGCGCCCCGTCGGAAGACCGGCGCGGCGCGCGAGGGCCGTCGCCTCGCTCGGGCCGGCGAGGAGGAGGGCCACGTACGCCTGCGCCTCGTATCCCCCGAGCCCCAGGGCGCGGAAGCTCGCGACGAGGTCGTCCCGGCCGCCGTCCGGCGGGGCCGCTTTCCCGGGGGCGCGGTCCACGCGGGACCACGGGATGGGCGAGGTAAAAGCTTATCCCGGGATGGGACGTCCCCCGCCACGCGGATGGCGTTCGTCGAGCAAGGCCTGGCCCGGGTCGAAGCGCGCCTCATCGAAGAGGCCGCCGCGGCCGAGGACCCGCTGCTCGAGGAGATCGCGACCGATCTCATCCGGGCCGGCGGGAAGCGGCTGCGCCCGCGCGTCCTCCTCCTCTCCTATGCCGCCGCGGGCGGCCGCGACCTCACGGACGCGGTCGTCGACGCGGCCGTCGCGGGCGAGCTCATCCACACGGCGAGCCTCGTGCACGACGACGTCATCGACCAGTCGGCGCTGCGCCGCGGTCGCCCGACCGTGCACGTCCGCTACGGTCTCGGGCCCGCGATCGTCGCGGGCGATTTCCTCTTCACGCGGGCCTTCGGCCTCTCCGGCAAGCTCGGACCGCGCATGGTGAAGATCGCGCTCGACGCCTGCACGCGCCTCGCCGAAGGCGAGATCATGGAGCATCAGCTCTCGATCCTCGCCGCGAAGGCGACGAACGGGAACGGACACGGCGAGTTCCCGCCCGAGGTCGAGCGTTACCTCAAGACGATCGTGAAGAAGACCGCCGAGCCCATCCGCGCCGCCGCCGAATCCGGCGCGGTGCTCGCAGGGGCCGGCGATGCGACCGTCGCGCGCTACGCGGAGTATGGCCTCGCGGTTGGCATCGCGTTCCAGATCCAGGACGACATCCTCGACCTCGTGGGGGATCCCGCGACGACGGGCAAGCCGCGCGGCGTCGACGTGCGCGCGGGCGTCCTCACGCTTCCCGCGCTCCTGTCGCGCATCGACGGCGCGCTCCCCGAGGAGGCGACGCGCGACGCCGACGCGCTCGCGAGGTCGCTTGCGCGCTCGCCCTACCTCAAGGCCGCCGAGGAGGTCGCGCTCCGGTACGGCGACAAGGCGAAAGCCGCCCTCGCGAACGTGCCGACGACGCCCTACAAGGACCAGCTCCTCGCCCTCGCCGAGGGCGTCGTGCGCCGCGCCGCGTGATCACGCGAAAAGCCGCGCGCGCACCTTCTCGAGACCGTCGAGGTCGTGGATCGAACCCGCGTGGGCCGGGACGAGCGCGAACGAGGCCCGTATGCCCGCGCGAAGCTCCTCGACGCGACGCTCGTGCTCCCGCGCGACGGCGTCGTACAATGTCGCGGCGACGGCGGCGTCCTCGAGGAACGCGGCGGCATCGCTGGCCGACGCGCCCGTCGCCCGCGCGAGGGCGGTCGCCGCCGCGCCGTCTGAGACAAGCATGCGCGCGTCCGCGAGGCCCGGCAGGCGCGGATAGAACCGATTCACGACTACCCCCGCAACCTCGAGGCGCGCGTCGCGCTCGACCTCCCGCGCAAGGTCGAGGGCGAGCGGGACGCTCGCGGCCTCGGCGGTCGCGACCAGGTTGATCGACGTCGTCGTCGGATCGCGCAGGACGCCCTGCATCCGTCGAACGCGCTCCTCCATCGCGACGAACATCGGGTCGAGGGTGGTGAGGAAGTCCGACACCTCGTCGAGATAGCCTGCGCTCGTCCATTTCGCGAGGGTTCCCGCGACGTAGCCGCCGCCCATGCGGAGGACGCGCGTCGGGCGGAATAGGTACTTCACGACGCCCGATTCGAAGACTCGGATGAGCTTCTCGTTGACCCGGAGGAAATCGACCGCGTGGCGCGACGGCGGCGTGTCGACGACGACGAGGTCGTAGCCGCCCTCCTTCACGACGTCGTGGAGCGCGCCCATCGCGACGTATTCCTCGGATCCCGCGAAGGCGTCGCTGAGCTGCGCGTAGAATCGGCTCGCGAGCATCCGCTTCATCGTTTCGGGCGACGGCGCGTGGCGCGCGACGAGGCCGTCGAGCGCGGCCTTCGTGTCGAGCATCATCGCGTCGAGGTTCGGCTTCACGTTCGACGGCTCGTTGCCGAGTTTCACCCCCATCGCGTCCGCGAGGCGCCGCGCCGGATCGATCGTGAAGACGAGCGTCTTCCGCCCGCGTCGGGCGGCCTCGAGCGCGGCCGCGGCCGCAAGCGTGGTCTTGCCGACGCCGCCCGGCCCGAGGAAGACGACGAGCTTCCGCGCGAGGATCTGATCCGCGAGCTTCAGGCGATCCCCTCCAGGCTTCGCGCGACCGCGACGAGACGCCCCTCGGTCGCGGGCGTCCACGGCACGTAGGCAATCGGCGCGCCGACGTCCGCGAGGCGCTCGCGATGCTCGACGGCCTCGCGCCGCTGCGCGTCAAGAAGCTCGGAAGCCGCGACGAGCGCGTCCACGTCCTCGCGCGAGGCCCCCGCGAGCGCCCGCGCGACGTCCCGTCGCGCCCCGGCGTCCGCGGCGAGCCGGTCGAGCACGCGCTTCGAGCCCGGCGTTTCGAAGACGGGCGTCACCCAGCGGTTGACGACGACGCCCGTCACGGGAATCCCGTCGCGCGCGAGCGCCCGGGCGAGCTCGACGGTCTCGCGCACGGGCGTCTCCTCGGGAAGCGTGACGAGGACGACGGACGTCGCCGCCGGGTCGCGCACGAACGTGTCGAGGACGAGCGCGCGCTCGCGAAGCCGGCCCGCGAGGATGGCCGCGGCCTTGCGCGGCGCCTCGAGGAAGTGCAGCCCGTGACCCGTGGCGGGCCCGTCGAGCACGATGCGGTCGTAGCGGCCCTCCCGCGCGAGGTTCCACACGCGGTTGAGGACGGCGAGCTCCTTCGCGCCGGGGGCGATGTCCGCGAGGCTTGCGTAGGCGGGCGACTTCACGACCGCGTCGGAGAGGGCGCCCATCGGGACCATCTTGCGCACGATGTCGTCGAGGAGCCCGCGCGGATCGATGCCACTCACGTCGAGCGTCGCGGGAACGCGCCCGCCCTCGGCCGCGAGGCGCGCGACGAGGTCCCGCGCCTCCACGAGGCCGACGAGGAGCACCCGCTCGCCCGCCTCGGCGCGCGCGAGCGCGAACGCGGCGGCGAGCGTCGTGCGCCCGACGCCGCCTTTGCCGAGGAAGAGCGTGGTCTTCGCCGCCACGCGGCGGGATGCGGTCTCGTGCGCTATAGAAGCTGCGGAACCCCGGCGTCCTCGAGGATCGCGCGGACCTCGTCGTAGCCGTTCTTCGATCCGCGCGAATCAAGCGCGTAGCCCGCGACGCCCGGCGTTGCGGCGAGGGCGGCAAGCACCGTCTCGCGCGCGACGCCCTGGTCGATCGCGTAGCCGGGAAGCATGTGGCCCGGCGCGGCGCGGCCCTTGAGCGCGAGGTCGACGCACTTCGGCGCGTAGTGGCCGCCACCGAGGCCGAGGACGACAGGCTCGTCGCCGGGCGGCTCACGCGAGACGGCGAGGAGCGCCCGGGCGACGGCGCGCGCGGGCTCGGGCTTCGACCATTCCTCCTCCGTCGAGCCGACCTCGACGAACGCGAGGGGCACGCCCGTCCAGGGGCCGTGGTGCGTCACCTCGTACGTGATGGCGTGGCGGAGGCCCTTCGCCTCGCGGGCGAGCGCGCGGAGCGCCTGCGCCATGCGGCGCGCGGGCGCCGGCGCGAACGAGCGGGGCTTACCCCCGTACTCGGCGACGTCGCCCCAGACGCCGACGGGATGCACGGTGAGCGACGGCGAACCCGATGCGGCCTTGTGCTTGCTCGCGACGAAGATGGCCTCGGGCGTCTCGCCGAGCGCCGCGGCGAGGCGTTCGCCGATCGATTCCTCGAAAAGGTGCAGGCCTTCGACCTCGGCGATGACGAGGTCAGGCCCGACGCGAAGCGGGGCGGCCCCGAAGTCCCCGCGCGTCTCCCACGAAGCCTCGCCGAGAAGCGCGTCGCGGATGGCGACGGAAGCGGGGTCGGCGCGGGAGACGAGGATGGCGAGCGTCACGCGCCCGCGAGGCGCGCGGGCGACTTAGCGTTGACGCTACCCGCCGGACATGTTGACGGTCCAGCTCGCCCGCAGGTTCGAGAGCATGTAGGCGTACTGCTCGTCGCACGCGGGCCGGTCCTCGAGGTGGTGGAAGAGCGCCAGGTTCTCCGGCTCGGAGGTCTGGATCCGCTCGTCGCAGAATTCGCAGGTAAAACGCATGGACGTGCGTTCGACGTCACCGTTTTAGTAGGTTACCCCCCAAACGGCGGCACGTGTGACGGATCGCGTCACGCCGTAGCCTTTTTCGCCCGCATGGCCCGTGACGTTCGCGTGATCGTCGATCCCGTCTGCGGCATGGAATTCACGGAAGAGGAGGCGGAAACCCTCGGCGCGGAACGCCTCGTGAAGGACGGCAAGACGATCTGGTTCTGCTCGCCCGCGTGCAAGCACGAGTACGCGAAGCGCGGTTAACGCACGGTTTCGAACTCGGTCAGGAGCGTCGCCGCGAGATCCTTCGGCGAGGCCTTGAGGACGCGGCCGTCGACCTCCTTCGCGATGCGCTCCGCGGCCTTGACGTAGAGCTCGTCCTCGGGTTCGAGGAGGATCTGCACGACGCCGAGGCCGGGGCGGCGGCGCAGGAGCCGCGCCTGTTCGAGCGCGTACGCGAGGCACTTGTCCGGCGTCGAGGCGATGTCGACGCCGCCCTTCGTGTAGGCCTCGGGAAGCCCATCGGTCACGAGGTACACGAGCGCGCGCTCGCCTTTCGAGAAACGGAGGAGGTCGTACGCAAGGCGCAGGGCCGCGCCGGTGTTCGTGAACCCGCGCGGCTCGCTCTTCCAGACGCCCATGAGGTCGACGCGCTCGACGCCCGTGTCCATCGCGATGACGTCCACGATGTGCGCGGGGTCGTCGTCCTTCACGGCGCGGTAGAGCGCGAGCACGGCGCGCTTCGCGGCCTTGAGGCGCTCGTTCTCCTCCATCGAGCCAGACCGGTCGAAGACGATCACGACGTGGTTGATCGCCTCGCGGTCCTCGCGGTGGACGATCACGTCCTCCTCGTAGATGTGGCGATTGTGTGGGTGCCGCGTGCGCGCGTTCACGAGCGTGCCGACGACGTCGAGGTGCGCCGTCTCGTAGGCGCTGCGCATCGGCTCGCGCGAGAGGTTGCCGGACCCGTCCACGATGGCGCCCGTCGCGCGGGCCTGCCCGGGCGGGATTCTGCGCGCCTCCTCGCTGAACACGATCTGGGAGAAGCGTTCGAGGAGCCGCGTCGTCGGGAGGAACGCATCGCCGTCCTTCGAGAGGAAGCCCGCGTCCTCGAGCTCGCTCGCGATTTCCGATTCGAGCGCGCGCTCGGGGCCCTGCTTGAGCGACGCCTCGATGCGCTTCATCTCCGCTTCGCGCTCCTGCTCGAGCCGCGCGAGCGCGGCGTCGCGGCGCTCGGCCTCCGCGCGCTCGGCGTCGAGCACCTCGGAGAGCCGCTTCGCGAAAGCCTCCTCGCGCGTGGCGTATTCGCTTCCGCGCGAGCGGGCGCGCTCGGCGGCGTCGCGCTCCATGAGGCGCATCGCGAGGTCCTCGTAGTCCTCGCGCCCGACGAGCCGGTCCCAGAGGGCGCGCATGCGCTCCTTCGTTCCCATCGTCCTCAGACGCCCCGCGATCGCGCTCCGCACGCGCGGGTCGCTCGCGAGTCGGCCGCGGAAGCCGGGGACGCTCAAACCGCCCGGGAGGAGCACGTCGCGGCCCTTCACGGCGGGCTTCCTCGGCTTCACGATCCCGAGCGCGCGCAGGAGGGCGCGGATCGGCCAGAGGATGGCCGCGAGGACGGCGCGCAGGAAGCGGCCGATCGCGGCGAGCGCGCGGCGCCACCAGGGAAGCGGCGGCGGGGGCTCCGTGATGAGGCGGACGAGATCGTCGGAGGCCACGGCGGCTCGCTCGGCTTCGGCGCGCGCGACCTTCGTGAGCTGGAGTTCGCGTTCGAGGGCCGCGCGCTCGGCCTCGGCCTTCGCGTGGGCCTCCTCCCAGGCGCGGGCGACGTTCTCCTTTCGAGCCGCGACGGAGCCTTCGAGCGCGCGCCGCATCTCCTCGGCGCGGCGAAGGAGCTCGTCGCGCAGGCGTTCGATGCGCGCGCGGATGCCGCGGTCGCTCTTCTCGCGCTCCCGCACGAACGCCTCGATCGCGCCCACGCCTTCCTCGGCGATGCGGCGCACGAGCTCGCGGCGGTCCTCGGGGGAGAGCGCCGGCGTCTCGACGCGCTCGCGGCAGTCGGGGACGCGCATCATTTCGCGGCCTCGAAGGCGCCGGTCGCCTCGAGGTAGCGGAACACGCGCGCCGCGTGCGGGCCGTGGTCGGCGCCGTCGAGCCGGTCCTCGCGGCGCACCCAGTCCGCGAAGCGCTTGAACTTCGGCGGAAGGTCGGCCGCGGCGGGCGCGGGCTTCGTCGCGAGGACGCCACGGATCTCCTGGATGACGCGGCCGGCTTCGGCCTTGTCCTCCTTGAGCTCCTCGTTGAAGAAGCGGCACCAGTAGCCGTCGGAGGCGTCGCGGGCGAGCGCCCCGAAGTGCTTCGCGACGAACGCCGAGACGACGTCGCGGTTCTGGCGGAAGCTCTCCTCGCTCCGGGCGCGGATCCGGCCCTGCATCGCGTCGAGCGCGCCCTGCTTGATGTCGTCGGCCGTGACCGCGGGGCGGCCCGCGAGGAGCGCGCGCGATTCCGCGCGGCGCAGCACGTCGATCATCGTGCGGTTGCTGCCGGCCTCGGAGAGCTCGCCCACGCCTTCCGTCGTCTTGCGCCACTTCGCCATGATGCGGGCGCTCGTTTCGCGCGCCACGCGCGGGACGCGGTCGTCGCGGCCGAGCGCGAGGTCGATGACGGCGAGATTCTTCATCGGATCCTCGTTGAAACCGACGTGGATGCCCGCGAGGCGGCCGACGAGCGGCTCCGTGATGTGGTCGAGATCCTCGAGGTTGGAGGTGGTGACGGCCAGGAAGCTCGCGGGGAACGTCTCGCGGCTCTTCGCGGGGCTCACGATGTGCTCCTGGAAGGCCTGCAGGAGCACGTTCTGCGTGCCGCGCGGGAGCTTGCCGATCTCGTCGACCATGAGGAGGCCGCGGTTCGCCTGCATGACCTTGCCGGGCTCGAGCACGAGCGGCGAGTTCGGGTCGCCGATCGATTCGAGCTTCGCGAGGTTGATCGCGCCCGTGAGGTAATCGGGGAACACCTCGGGCGAGCCCTGGATGCGCGAGAGACCGTGGCCTTCGCGCAGGCGGATCTTGCGGACGGGCACGTCGTCGGGGTTCACCTTCGAGGCGTCGAAGTCGCCGAGCTCCTTGAGGGAGACCTTGCCGTAGGCGGTCTTGCAGTAGGGGCACGGCGGGACCTCGCGCGAGAAGCGCGGGTGGACGAGCGAGAGCGGGTCGTCCTGCACCGGGCAGCCGTCCACCGCGAGGACCTCCTTCGGGTAGAGATCCCAGACGTCCTTCGCGAGGCTCGTCTTGCCGGACCCCGTCGGCCCGAGGAGCAGGAGGTTCTGGCCGGCGAGGAGCGCGCTCGTGACGGCCGCGAGGGTCCCGTCGTCGAGGATCGCGTGCGGGTAGAGCGACTGCTGCGCCTCGGGACCCGTCGTGCCGTCGCGCGCGAGCGCCTCGAGGCGCGCGAGGATGGCGCCCCTCAAGAGGTCGCGGGGGGTCGCGGGTTCGATGCGCTCCTTGACGAGGAAGCGCGCGGTGGTCGTCGAGGCCATGGCGGCGTCCATCCGCGGTTCCAGCCAAATAGGTTGCCCGCGCGGAAGGACCCCTCCGGGGACAATCGGGACGCACGTTGAAGCCTCCCGGGACGATGGAGGGCCGTGCGTCTCCTCGCCGTCCTGCTCCCGGCCCTCCTCATGGCCGTCCCGCCCCCCGCCGCGGGTGCGGAGACGCTCGCGCTCGTCGCCTCCGACGAAGGCGAAGGAAACCTGTGGTACGCGGTCCGCATCCCGGCCGGAACGCGACACGGTTCGATGGAGGCCGTCGTGCGCGCGGGCGACGCGGACGCGGACCACTTCGCGGCGCGGTTCTACGTGTACGACGCGGAAGGCCGAATCGTCTCGCGCTCGGGCGTCGCGCTCTACGGGCCCGAGTATCGCGTCAAGCTCGCCCTCGAAGGCGCGCCCACGGTCGAGGTTTCCGTCGAGCGCATCGTCTATGCGGGGGGCGCGCGCCTCACCTCCACCGTTTCGTGGGGCTGCCCCGCGTGCGAGCCTTCGACGTCGGATCTCCATTTCGTCGATGTCCTCGCGATCGAGAACGCGGCCGTTTGGTCCTACGCGGTGCGCTCGAACGACGCCGGCGCCTGGGCGGTCGACCACGGCAACGCGTCCTTCGTCTTCACGGAGCGCCACTTCGAGGGGACGCTCACGGCGCAGGCCGTCGACGCGACCGCGAATCTCCAGACGTCGCTTGCGCTCGAAAACGACGCCGCGCTCGTCGGGTTCTTCGTCGGCGGCGGGTGGATCCGGCCGACCCTTGCGGTCTCGACGCCGCGCGGGGAGGTCGCGTGCCCCTGCGAGTTCGTGCACGCCGCGGGCGAGGCCGCGTGGGGGCCGGGCGACTACGCGTTCCGCCTCGACCGCAGCGTGGGGCCGGCGATGCTGCACGCCGCGAGCATCCGCCTCCCGCCCCCGCGGACTTAAGCGCCCGCGCGCCCCTCGCGGCGCGTGGAGCGCGCGCCCGAGCCGCCGCGCGAGGGCCCCTCGCGCGTGCAGATGATGAACTTCACCGTGTACCAGCTCCTCATCTCGCTCGTGAACCTCCTGAACCTCCCGCTTCCCGACGGCACGTACGTGCCGCGGCGGAGCGCGCGGCTCACCGTGTTCGAAAAGCACGTGCGGCACCTGCGCCTCCTCAAGGACGCGCTCGCGACGGACGACCCCGCGGCGCTTCGCGCGTACCTGCTGCCGATCAAGAGCCTGGCGTTCGAGGTGGAGTTCCTGCTCGAGCAGGAGCCGGACCTCGCGCGGAACCCCGATTTCTTCGACGGATTCCGGCGGCTGCAGACGCTCCTCCACAATGCGGAGGAGACGGCCGACTTCGCGGAGTGCGCGGACCTCGCCTACCGGCTCTCGATCCTGCTTCCCTTCTACGAAGACCCGTTGTACCTCGAAGCGCGGCGCCGGCAGGCGGACGAGTACGATCGCATGCTGAGCCGACGCCAGGGGCGTCGCGGGGGCCAGGGCCCTCCGCCCGACCGCTCTTCATGACTTCCTGGAGGGGAGGTCGGCCGAAGGTCCCGAATGGGCCATCACGGGAAGCGCTGGGTCCAAATAGCAAGACTCGCCACTCCGTTCCCGGATGATGCTCGACGTCGCCGTTGCGGAGGTGCTCGACAACTGGGTCACGGCGACCCTCAAGCGCGACGCGGGCGCGTTCGCCGACCTGTTCCTGCGCGGCGAGCCCCATCCCATCGCCGTGTGGTCCACCGGCGAGACGAGCGTCGGCTGGACGGCGATCCGCGACCACGCCGCCCGCGACTTCTCGCGCGGCGACCTCGGGATCACGAAGGTCGAGATCTTCGACGAGACCCAGGTCACGCTCGCCGACGACGCGGTGAACGTCGTCTTCCGGTACGAGATGGTCGTGCGGGACGTCTGGGGCACCGAGACCCTCCTCCAACGCCACGCGACGTTCGGCCTCAAGCGGATGCCTTACGGCGTCTACCGGATCGCGACGGCGCATTTCTCTCCGGCGTGACGGTTTCGCTCCATCGCACGCCGTTCCCCCATCAAGGTCCGGAGCCCCTCGCGCGCTCCAGACGGTTCCTCGGCGCGGGTCGCAGGTCCCGGTGGGAGTGGAAGTTTTTTCCCCCGGCCAGCCGTCGCACCCCCGTGGCCCGGACCGGCGTCGCCGCGCTCATCGGAAACACGCCTCTCGTCGAGATCGCGAAGCTCAACCCGCGCGCGGACCGCGTCGCCGTGTACGCGAAGCTCGAAGGCCGGAACCCGGGCGGGAGCGTGAAGGACCGCCCCGCCCTCGCGATCGTCGAGGAGGCGGAGAAGCGCGGCGACCTCCCCGCGCGCACGCTCCTCGACGCGACGTCGGGCAACACCGGCATCGCGTACGCGATGCTTGGCGCGGCGCGCGGCTTCGCGGTGGAGCTCTGCATGCCCGCGAACGCAAGCGAGGAGCGCAAGCGGATCCTCCGGGCCTACGGCGCGAAGCTCGTGCTCACGGATCCGACCGAGGGGCAGGACGGGGCGATCGACGAGGCGCGAGCGCGCGCGGCGAGCGATCCCGACCTCTACTTCTACGCCGATCAATACGCAAACGAGGCCAACCCCCGCGCGCACTACGCTTCGACGGGCCCCGAGATCTGGCGGGACACCGGCGGTCGGGTGACGCACTTCGTCGCGGGGCTCGGCACGTCGGGCACCGCGATGGGCGTCGGACGCTTCCTCAAGGAGCGCGATCCGTCGATCCGCGTCCTCGGGATGCAGCCCGCGGGTCCGTTCCACGGCATCGAGGGGCTGAAGCACATGGAGACGACGGCGCACGTGCCGCCGATCTACCGTCCCTCGGCGCTCGACGGCCTCGTGCCCGTCGCGACCGAGCGCGCCTACGCGCTCACACGGGCGCTCGCCCGCGAGGAGGGCCTCTTCTGCGGTCCGTCGAGCGGCGCGGCGCTCGCGGCCGCGCTCGAGGTCGCCGCGGAGCTCACGAAAGGCGTCATCGTGACGGTGCTTCCCGACGGCGGAGACCGCTACCTCTCGACGCCCGTCTGGGATGGCGCATAAGCGCGTCGGGTGCCGCCGGAGGCGCGCCGACACCCCGCCCTATGTTCCATCGCGTGATCCTCAGGGCGATGACTTCGACGAGGAGCGGCGCCTTCGCGCTCGACTGGGATGGGACAACGGAGCGCGTTCGCGCGCTCGTGGGGAGCCTGCGCCCCTGGGCGGAGCTTGCCGGCGCGGAAGGGTTCGGGGACGAGGCCGCCTGGGGGCCTCACCAGGAACCCTACACCTGGCGCACGTACCTCGCCGAGGAATTGGCGGACCGCGCGCGGCGCGGATGATCACGCGGGGTCGATGCGGTCGCGCGGCGGAATCCGTCCGAGCGGGCGCGCGACGGCGCGGGCTCCGGATTTCAGGATCTGGAGCGGGCGGTCGCTCGACCGCACCGTGCGCTTGTCCTTGTCCACGATGACCTCCTTGGCGCTCGTGTGACGGACGCGCCAGTAGGTGACCGTGACGGCGCCGCGACCCTGCAGGCGCGACGGACCGACGGCGACGATGGTGGCCTGCGGGTCGAGCGGGATGGTCCCGCGCGAGACGGTGGAGGAGGCGTAATCCAGGACGCGCACGAGGTGCTCGCCGGCGCCAAGCTCGAAGCGCGAGAGGAAGCGCTCGAGGGCCTCTTCGTTCTCGATGACGAAGCGCACCGGGACCGCGGGGGCGGGAACGTCGCTCACGAGCGCACCGTCCCCCGGGGGGGTCATAAACGCTCTTGCACGCTCGCCACCCGGGATCGAAAGGCTATTTGACGGGGCGCGTGCGTGGCGCGCCCGTGACCTTCGCGATCCCGGCCGAGGTGCTCGAGGATGTCCTCGCCCACGGGCGCGAGGGCGGCGAGATGGAGGTCTGCGGGCTCTTCGCGGGCCGGCGGCTCCCGGACGGGACCGTGGAGGTTGCGCGCCATTTCCGGGTGACGAACGCCCACCCGAACCCGCGCACCGAGTACCTCGTCGAGCCCGGGGAGCACCTGAAGCTCACGCTCCTCGTCGAGGACGAGCTGGGTCTCGAGATCGTGGGTTTCTACCACAGCCACCCGCGCGGTCCCGCCCGCCTCTCGACGACGGACGCGGCGCGCGCGAACTGGCCGGGCGCCGTGTATTTCCTCGCGTGGTACGGCGAAAGCGAAGGATGGGGCGCGTGGCGGTGGGACGACGGCCGCGGAAGGTTCGTCCCGGAAGCGGTCGAGATCCGCGGATCCGGCAAGAGCTAAGCTCGCCCCGGGCGAAACGGGACCCGTGGCGACGGTATCGGACCTCGTGGCGCGCGGCGCCTTCGTGATCGATCCCCGTCATCGACGCGTGCATCGCTCGTCGACGCTCAAGGAAGCGTGCGCGCGGGAGATTCCGGCCTCCACGGCGAGCTTCCGCGACACCATGCTCGACGCCACGCTCGTCATGAAGACGCGCCACTATCTTCCCTGTCCCCGGTGCTGGGGCTCCGAGGAAGCTTAATCCGGGGGAGGCGCTCCCCGGCTGTGCCCATCGAAGTCGTGCCCGTGATGCAGGTCCACCAGGGCCGCCTCGTCGCCGCAAGCGACGACCTCGCGTCGGAGGACCCCGCGAAGGCGCTCGCCTCGCTCTCGCGCGCGCACGGCCGCGTCGTCGTCATCGATCAGAGCGGCCTCGAGCGCAACGAGCCGGACCTCGCGTTCATCCAGACGGCCTCGCGCCACGCGTCGCTTTGGCTCGACGCGGGCTCGCGCGACGCGCCGGACGCGATGGACGTCGTCGTGGCGGGCGCGCACCGCGCAACTCTCCGATGGAGCCTGCTCGACGCGCCCGAGGAGCTGGACGACGCAGTCGAGCTCGCGGAGCCGGACACGTTCTTCCTCGGCCTCGAGCACAGGAACGGCCAGTTCGTCCCGAACCGCCGCGACCGCATGCCCGTGTCGGCGCTCGCCCGGCGCGCGGACGCGCTCGGCATCGGAGTCGTCGTGATGGACGCGGGCGGGCGCTCCTTCAACGAGTCCCTCGCGAAGAGCCTCGCGACGGCCGGAACCGAACGGTGGTTCGCGGGTTGGGTGACGAGCGAGCGCGACGTCGCCGCGCTCGAATCCCTCGGTTACACGGGCGTCCTCGTGCCGGCGGCGCAGGCCCGCGCATTCGCGGCGCGCGCGAAGGAGGAGGGCGCGTGAGCGACCTCCGGCGCGCCCTCGCCTACGTCTTCCGCCGCAAGGGCGAGACGACCCTCCCGAAGACCGTGTTCAAGCAGTCCGTGACGTTCGACCTCCATTGGTTCGCCCCCGAGCAGACGAAGAAGCTCCTCGAGCACGCGCTCGCCGTGGGCGCGCTCGTCGCGGACGGCGACCACGTGCGCCCCGCGTTCAACGTGGCCACGATCGAGGTGCCGATGGGCTTCCGCCCGACCGAGGACATCCTGAGCGAGATTCCCGAGCCCGACGCGGCCCCGGCGGCCCCCGCGTTGTACGACGAGCTCGTCGCGGCGGTCGCGGCCGCGATCGGGGAGACGCCCGCCGCCGTCGCCCAGGCCGCCTCCGAGGTGCGCGCCCGCGCGGCCAACCTCCTCGCGCCCGAGGTCGCCCTTCTCGAAGTCGCGCGCGCCCGCGGCGCGGACCCCCGGGCGTGGACGGGCCGGGTCCGCGAGGCCCTCGTTTCGACGGCGAAGCGCTAGAAAACGCCAGGAAAGCCACCGTCGAATGCCGATGCGCTGTCCGGCGAAGCGGCAAGGCCTTAGCACCCCCCGCCGCTTTCCGCCCCCGGGACCCCCATGAGGATCGCCGTCTTCACGGAGAGCTGGATCCCGATGACGGACGGCCTCACGACGAGCCTTCTCGCGTTCAAGCGCGAGCTGGAGTCGCGCGGCCACCACCTCCACGTGTTCGCCCCGGGCCCCGAGGCCACGCACGCGGAAGGCGAGACCCGTTACAAGGGCTACCCGTTCTGGGGCTACCCCGAGCTCCGCGTGAACTTCTCGCCCTCGGGCCACGACACGACGCGCCTGCTCATCGAAGGCGGCTTCGACATCGTGCACCTCCAGAGCCCCGGTCCCGTCGCGCTCTGGGGGCTCCTCGCCGCGAAGCGCCTCGGCCTCCCCGTCGTCACGAGCTACCACACCTTCCTGCCGGACCTCGTCCCGTACGTCGCGCCGCCGGGGCTCCAGGGATTCGCGCGCTCGGTCGTGTGGAGCGCGACCGAGCGCTTCTTCCGCGCCACCGACCTCGTCCTCGTGCCGGGCCCGTCGGCCGCGGCCGAGATCCTCGCCCACATGCCGATCGACGCGATCCCCAGGATGGAGATCCAGCCGAACGGCGTGGACGTGGCGCGCTTCCGCCCCGACCGCAGGAGCCGCGCGATGCGCGAGCGGCTTTCGCCGAACGGCGAGCCGGTTGTCCTCAGCGTCAGCCGCCTCGCGCGCGAGAAGAACATCCCCTTCCTCGTGGACGCGCTCGTCGAGGCCCGCAAGACCTTGCCGGACCTCACGCTCGCGATCGGCGGCCGCGGCCCCGAGCGCGAGACCATCGAGCGCCGCGCGCGCCGGCTTGGCGTCACGGACGCGGTGCGCTTCCTGGGATACATCGCCGACGAGGACCTCGCCGCGGCCTACGCGTCCGCCGACGCCTTCGCGAGCGCGAGCGCGTTCGAGACGCAGGGCATGACGGCGATCGAGGCGATGGCGTGCGGCACGCCCGTCGCCGCCGCCCGCGCCCGGGGCCTCGCCGACTACGTGCGCGACGGCGAGACGGGCCACCTCTTCACGCCCGGCGACCTCGCGGAGGCGGCCCGCGCGATGACGCGCGCCGTCGCCGCGGGCGACCGCATGCGGAACGCCGCGCGGCAGCACGCGATGACGCTCTCGGTCGCCCGCGCGACGGACCTTCTCGAGAAGCGCTACCACGAGGTCGCGAACACGGTCCCGGTCTACGCCGTCGCCTGAGGGTCCCGATGCACGTCTGCCACGTCAATCCGTTCTTCTTCCCGCACCTCGGCGGCATCGAACGCCGCATCTACCACGTCTCGCGCGCGCTCCTCGAGCGCGGACACGAGGTCACGGTCCTGACGTCGCGCCTCCCCGGCACCCCGAAGGAGGAGACGATGGACGGCTTCCGCGTCGTGCGCCTCCCCGCGAAGCCGCTTCCCGTCAAGTGGAATCCGCCGATCCTCCGCACCGAGGGCGTCGAGAAGGCGCTTCGCGACCTCGCGCCGGACGTCCTCGACTTCCATTACCGCTGGGCGCCCGAGTACACCAAGGCCGTCGACCGCTCGGGCATCCCGCAGGTGTTCACGTACCACAACACCTACGGCGAAGGGTCCGGCCTCCTTCGTCCGCTCTCGCTCGCGAATGACCGCTGGAACAAGCGCTACGTCGAGCGCGCCCACTCCATCGCGGCGATCAGCCGCTTCGTGCGGGACGACCTTGCGCGCCGCGGCTTCCCCGAATTGAAGCTCAAGCTCGTGCCCAACGGCTGCGCGCCCCCGAAGCCCGGGACGGCCGAGTGGGAGGCGGACGACGGCCGCGAGCTTCCGCGCGCGCCGTACTTCGTCGCGGTCGGCCGCCTCACGCCCGAGAAGGGCACCGACCTCGTGATTCGCGCCTTCGCCGAGGCGAACCGCCGTGGCGCGAACGCGCGTCTCATCGTGTGCGGGAAGGGACCCGAGCGCGCCGCGCTCCTCAGGCTCGCGCGCCGCCTCGGCGTCGAGGACCGCGTCGAGATCAATGGGTGGGTCCCCGAGGCCACGAAGTTCCGCCTCCTCCAGAACGCGACGGCGCTCGTCCACATGGCGCGCTTCGAGAGCTTCGGCATCGCGATCGCCGAGGCGCTCGTCGCGGGCGCGCCCGTCGTCGGCGCGGACGTGGGCGGCGTCGCGGAGGTCGTCGAGGATGCGGGCGTCGTCGTGCCGCCCGGCGACACCGCGGCCGCGGGCGAGGCGCTCGCGCGGCTCGTCGCCGACCCGAAGCTCCGCGCGGATCTCGTCGAGCGCACGCGCGGACGCGCGAAGGCCCTCGCATGGAGCGAGGTCGCCCTCGAGATGGAGAAGCTCTACCGCTCCGCGATCTCGAGCTGAGGCGCGGCCGCGTTGGGCGCCGCCGTCAGGCGCTTCCTGCGGCGGGACGCGACGAACCAGCTCCCGACAAGGAAGAGCACGAGGCCGCCGAGGCTCACGCCGCGCGCGAAGTCGGACTCGAGGTACACGAACGCCACGCCCGAGAAGGCGAGGAGCAGCGCGTACTTCATGGCGGACCCGGCCGCGACGAACGCGAAGGCGCGGCGCACGTTCCAGCCCGCGACGTGGATGAACGCCCCGCCGAAGGGCAGGACCGGGAAGATGCGGTTGAGGAGCAGGAGGCGCTCGTCCGCGAGCATGAGCGAGGACGAGTACTTCACCATGATTTTGGAGAGCCACGGCGGGACGCCGAAGCGCTTGACCAGGGCGTAGAGGACCCACCCCGCGAAGACCTCGACCGCGACGACGATGGCGAGGATCTGCAGAGCCCAGACGATCGTCGGGTTCGCGCCGAAGACGATGAGCGTCGCGATCTCGGGGACGCTCGGGATCCCCAGGCTGTCGAGCGTGAACGCCGCGACGAGGACCAGGATGGGATGGGCGTCGATGAACGCCAGGATCCACTCGCCCCACTCCAAGGACGCACCGCCTCAGAGGATCTCGAGCTTGCCGAACTTGCCCGCAGAGACCTTGATCTCGCCGCGGAACGCGGAGGCCCATCCGTTCGTGATCCGGATCTTCGCCCCTTCCGAGACCCTCTCGATCTCGTCGTTCCAGAGGCTGATCTTGACCTTGCCGCCTTCCCCGTCCACCGCCTCGCAGTCGCAGACAGTCAAGGCGTCGCCGGCGCGCGAGTTGACGCTTCGAGGCTCCTCCTTCTTCAGGACGGTGACTTCGAGTTGGTCGACCTTGCTTTTGTCCTTCAGGTCGCGGGCCAGCATGGACGCTCGGCACGCCAGGGCACACGTCCTTCTTAAAGGCAACGAGGGAGGCCATCAAGAATCCACAGAGGACGACACACGGTCGGGCGCCGGGCGCTGAAACCGGGCGTCGGGACCGGGACCGGGAGCCGGGCATCGGGACCGGGCGTCGGGACCGGGTGTCGGGTGCCGGGACCGGGACCGGGAGCCGGGAGTCGGGTCCGGGAGCCGGGAGCCGGGACCGGATGCCGGGTGCCGGGGCCGGGCGTCGGGTTCCGGGACCGGGAGCCGGGAGCCGGAAGTCGGGTCCGGGACCGGGTCCGGGACCGGGACCGGGATTGCGGAGGGTTTGAGACCCGGTGTGGAACCGGGTTGGCCGTCATTCTTCCGTTCGCCACAATGGCGCTCTTGGGCCGGTTAAATAGGTGGTGTCGCGTCCCTTGGGTTCGGGTAACATGGCGTCGGGGACCTCGAAAAAGATGCAGACGTTCGACGACGATGACATTGTCCGCTTCTCGATGGGGCTCGACGTTCCCATCGTGGGGCTCGTCCGCAACCGGGACGAGTACAAGGAGATGCGCGAGATCGCGCTCATCTACGGTCTCGCCCTCGGCTTGAACGGCCGCCGCGGACCCGCGCCCCAGGCCGCGACGCCGCCCGCCGCGAACGCGCCCCGCGCGGCCGCGATCGCGCCGGCGCCCGCGCCCGCGACGGACGACCCGCCCTCGGCCTGATCAGAACGCGGCTTCCGCCGGGTGGATCGCGAGCGTGACGCTCAGCGCCTCCACGCGGCTCCGGAAGTAGCGCTTCCCCTTTTCCCTCCGCTCCTCGAGGAGCGGCGCCAGCTTCTCGACGGCGAGGACCACGGTCCCCGGTTTCTCGCCGATGCGCTCCGCGATCTCCGAGAGGAAGAGCCACCCGTCCTCCCCGCGCCGCTCGCGCTCGAGGACGAGCGCGCGCAGGATCGCGACGTTCACGCTCGCGGCGAGGATCCGCACGAGGCGCGCGATCGCCTCGGGATCGTCGCCGATCGCCATCTCGCGCCGCTCGGCGCGCGATGCGCGGGACCGACGACGCTCCATGCGAAGGGCACGGCGGGCCGGGATTTATGCTTTTGGAAAATCGCGTCGTCTTGCATTTTGGACTTCGTGAATCCACGAAAGCTTGAAATCTTCCCCCGGGGATACGTCGGCTCGCCGGGGGGAGACCCCGGTGTGTTTCAGCACCGGATGCACGTGGTCCGACGCGCGGAGGCCGCCCCCGCCGCGCGGTGGACGACGACAACTACTCGGGCCTTCTCTTTTCGTTTCCCGGGACCCCGGTCCCCGGACGCCCCCGCGTCCGGGCCTTCATCCTTCGAGCGAAGGCTTCGCTCACATCCAGTTGACGTCGTCCGGACGGATCTCGATCGGGCGGTCGTCGCCCGGGTCGCGCCGGCCCGGCGGCATCGGCGGCCGGCCGGGCGAGGGCCGGAACGGGCGCTCGCGCGAAAGCAGGCCGAGGCGCACGAGATCCGCGACGGCGGTCGCAAGGTCGGGATACTCGCCCGCGTCCACGAGGGCGCGCACTTCCCGCGCGAGGGTCTCCGGGAGCGGCACGTCGACGCTCATGACCCTCCTTTCGGCCCGGAGCAGGATAAGGTTTGGCTCAGCCCCAGGCCGTGTCCGCGCTCACCGCGTGCTCGGCCGCGCCCCGCGCGGAAAGACCGATGCGCACGAGATCGGCGACCGCGGCCTCGGGTGTCGGGAAGGCGCCGCGCCGCACCAGGTCCTCGATCGCTTCCACGAGATCGGGAGGAATCCGCACCTGCATGATGATCCCACGGCGAGGCGCGGGAGGCGGGATCACCCTTGCGCCTCGCGGGGGCGCGGGCGCTCAAGGTTCACGCTCCCGTCCCCCGGAAACCACGGTCCGCAGGCCCGCCGATGGATTTTATACCCTGCCGCGGTTCAGCGGGACGTGAAGCTCCTCTTCATCCACAGCGACCTCCTCGAGTTCGAGGCGAAGAAGCCCGCGCTTAAAAGCGCGCCGCCGCTCGCCGACGCCGAGAAGGCGGGCCGCGTGGAGGAGGCGCTCGTGGTCTTCTACACGGTGGAGAAGGACGACGAGAACCAGGGCGACGTCGTCGTCGCGAAGGCCGTCGCCGAGATCAACAACGTGAACGCGCAGGTGAAGGCGCCGAAGGTCGTCCTCTATCCGTACGCGCACCTCTCGTCGAGCCTCGCCTCGCCCGCGAAGGGCCGCGAGATCGGAAGCGCGCTCATCGCGGCGACGAGGGCGGCGGGCTACGACGTGACGGCCGCGCCGTTCGGCTACTACAAGGCCTTCAAGCTCCACGCGAAGGGGCACCCGCTTGCCGAGCTTTCGCGCCAGATCAAGGCCGAGGCCGGCGAAGCCGCCCCGGCGGCCCCCGCGGCGCCCGCGGTCGCGGGCGTGCCCGAGGCGCGCGAGTCGGAGGCCCTGAAGAAGGAGAAGAAGCTCGTGAGCCACTGGTACGTGCTGACCCCCGCGGGCGAGCTCGTCGCCGCGGACCAGTTCGACTTCAGGGGCCACGACAACCTCCGCGCGCTCTACCTCCACGAGACGAAGGGCACGCGCAAGGCGGGCGAGGAGCCGCCGCACGTGCGCCTCATGCGCGAGCTCGAGCTCGTCGACTACGAGCCCGGGTCCGACGCGGGCAACTTCCGCTGGTACCCGAAGGGCCAGCTCGTGAAGCGTCTCCTCGAGACGCGCGTCTCCGACATCGTCGCCGAGGCGGGCGGCATGCGCGTCGAGACGCCCATCATGTACGACTACGACCACCCCGCGCTCTCGAAGTACCTCAACCGCTTCCCCGCGCGGCAGTACGTCGTCAAGTCAGAGGACAAGGACTACTTCCTGCGCTTCGCCGCGTGCTTCGGTCAGTACCTGATCATGCACGACATGACCATCTCGTACAAGGACCTCCCCGTCCGGATCTACGAGCTGACGCACTACTCCTTCCGCCGCGAGCAGAGCGGCGAGCTCTCCGGCCTCCGCCGCCTCCGCACGTTCACGATGCCGGACATGCACACCCTCGTCGCCGACATGGAGCAGGCGAAGCGGGAGTTCAAGTCCCAATTCCAGCTGTCGATGCGCTGGATGAACGACCTCGGAACGCCGTACGACGCGGCCGTGCGCTTCGTCCGATCCTTCTTCGACGAGAACCGCCAGTTCGCGGTGGACCTCGCGAAGCTCCTCGACCGTCCGATCCTTCTCGAGATCTGGGACGAGCGCTTCTTCTACTTCGTCATGAAGTTCGAGTTCAACGCCGTCGACTCGCAGGGCAAGGCCTCCGCGCTCTCGACCGTGCAGATCGACGTCGAGAACACCGAGCGGTTCGACATCAACTTCACGAACGAGCAGGGCCAGAAGCAGCACCCGCTGCTCCTCCACGCCTCGCTCTCCGGCTCGATCGACCGCAACGTATACGCGCTCCTCGAGCGCGAGGCGATCAGGTCCGCCTCGGGGGCGAAGCCCGCCCTCCCGTTCTGGCTCTCTCCGACGCAGGTGCGGTTCGTGCCGGTCTCGGACGCCTACAAGGAGGCCTGCATCGGCTTCGCGAAGGAGCTCACGAACCGCGGCATCCGCGCGGACGTCGACGACCGCGACCACGGCGTCGGCCGCAAGATCCGCGACGCGGAGAAGGAATGGATCCCCGCGATCGTCGTCTACGGCGAGAAGGAGGCGGGCAAGGACCGCGTTCCCGTGCGCCTGCGCTCGGGCGAGCAGAAGGACCTCTCGACGACCGAGATCGCCGCGTGGGCCGACCGGGAGATCGGCGACCGGCCGCGCCTCAAGCTCCCGCTCGCGATGCGGATGAGCGAGCGCCCCGTGTTCCGCGGTTAGCGGGCAAACGTTGAAGCCGGGCCGGGGCCACTGCGCCACCGGAGGCTTAACCCTGCGCGCCATCCGCGTCCTCGTCGCGCTCGCCATCGTCCTCGCCTCGGCCGCCATCGCCGGTTGCCTCGGCGCCAAGGTGCCGCCGCCCGAGGACATCGTGCCCACGGTCGACCCCGTCGTCCCCGACCTCAAGGCCGTCTTCGCGATGGACCACGACCACACGGACCCGGCCGCGCACCCCGCGCCGTGGAATTTCCACGCCGTCGCGCACCTCGCGCCCGCCATCCCGGAGGTCGATTGGGTGACGCACAACGAGCTCGACCTCGCGGGCGACCTCCTCTACGCGGGCATCCGGACCGGCATGGCCGACGGCCGACGCGGGCCCTCGGGCTTCGCGGTCTACGACGTGTCGAACGCGAGCGCGCCCGTGTTCCTCCACTTCGAGAAGTCGCCCGCCGACGCGGACTGCGTCGGCGACGTGAAGGCCGGCCCCGGAGAGGGCCTCGTCGTGCTCGCGACGCAATGCGCGCGCAACGGACCCGTCGGGCGCGGCTTCGTCGTGTACGACGTGACGACGCCCACGGCGCCGAAGGTCGTCGCCCTCGCGCCGCTCGGCTTCTCGTGCCACATGGTGGACGTCGCCGTCGTCGGCGGGGAGCGTTACGTGTACTGCGCGGACACCTCGGGCCCGAGCGCGTGGCGCCTCGTTTCGACGCCGCTCGGCCTCACGCCCGTGATGATCAACACGAACCTCATCCAGGAGCCGCTCGCCGCGCGCAACGCCCCTCGGGCCGTCGCCGAGTTCGGCGTTTTCGGAACCCTTCTCCTCCAGGGCCCGCACGACATGACGACGCAGGCCGATCCGCTCACGGGCGACCCCGTCGTCGTCGTGTCCCACAGCTACGCGGGCGTGCGCATCCTCGACGGGAAGGACCCGACGCTCGGGCGCGTCCTCGGGGCCTGGAACGGGGACGGCGCGAAGGACTTCAGCTGGATCCACACCGCGGCCGCCGCGAAGATCCAGGACAAGCGCATCGTGGTCGCGGTGACCGAGAACGTCGTCGACACGCCCCCGCGCCTCTGGATCCTCGACTTCACGGACTACGCGAAGCCGAAGGTCCTCTCGGAGTACGCGCTCGCAGGCCACGACAACAGCCACGCGCTCGTCTTCAGCCTCCACAACTTCCAGATTGTCGGCGAGCGCCTCTACATCGCCGCCTACCACGGCGGCGTGTGGGCGCTCGACCTCGCGGACCTCGCGAACCCCGAACCGCTCGGGTACATCCTGCCGCACGGCGAGCACGGGTACAAGCCCGACCAGGGCACGTTCTACGGCATCGGGAACGACTGGACGACGCAGGTCTGGGACGTCGTCCTGAAGGACGGGTACGTGATCGCGAGCGACATGCTGAGCGGACTCCACGTGCTCCACTTCGCGCTCGATGCGAAGGGCGACCCCGCGCTCCGTTCGTTCGGCTAGCCGGGTCCGGCCGGCCGCGACCGCATGCGGCCGGACGCATGAGCCGCGCCGTCCAGAAAAAATCCTCGCGTCCGGTCGTATGATCGGAGATTCGCTCGCTTGTCGGTCGAACGCGCTCGAAAATCGCCCCCGTGCCACACCCGGAGAAAGCCTCAAGAAGGCATGTCACATTGCGACTAGCGACACGCATGGCGGAATACAAGGTGTTCCTCAACGGCCAGTTCGTGCCCGAGTCCGAAGCCAGGATCAGCGTCTACGATCACGGCTTCCTCTATGGCGACGGCGTCTTCGAGGGCATCCGCGCCTACAACGGCCGCGTCTTCCGCCTGACGGAGCACGTGGACCGCCTCTTCGAGTCCGCGAAGGCCATCGCGCTCACGATTCCCTATACGAAGGAGCAGTTCACGGAGCTGATCCTCGAGGCGTGCCGCGTGAACAACCTGCGCGACGCCTACATCCGCCCCATCGTGGCGCGCGGCCGCGGCGACCTCGGCCTCGACCCGAGGAAGTGCAAGGAGGCGACCGTCGTGATCCTCGCCCGCCAGATGGGCGCGCTCTACGGAGACGCCTACGAGCGCGGCCTCACGCTCGTCTCGGTGAGCACCCGCCGCAACTCGCCGCAGGTTCTCTCGCCGAACATCAAGTCCCTCAACTATCTGAACAACATCCTCGCGCGCATCGAGGTGAACGAGCGCGGGGCGGACGAGGGCATCATGCTCGACCTCCAGGGCTTCGTCTCGGAGGCGACGGCGGACAACATCTTCCTCGTCTCGAAGGGCGTGATCGTCACGCCGCCCACCTACAACTCGCTCAAGGGCATCACGCGCGGGGCCGTCATCGACGTGGCGCGCGCCGAGGGCTACGAGGTCCGCGAGGAGCCGATCACCATGTTCGACGTGTACGCCGCGGACGAGGTGTTCATCACGGGAACGGCCGCGGAGGTCGCCCCGTGCGTGAGCGTCGATGGCCGCGTCGTGGGGAACGGCAAGCCCGGACCCGTCACGAAGCAGCTCATGGCGGGCTTCCAGAAGCTCACGCACTCGACGGGCACCGCGATCCAGCCCGAAAAGCCGGTCAAGGTCACGACCTGAGCGCGTCTCCGCTCGCCCGCCGATGAAGTCGGACTACGAAGGTCCGAATTCATCAGCGGGTCGATAGTTTCTTGAAGGTCGCATTCATTCCCCGCCTCGGGTTTCCCAATGACCCGCACGATCACCGAGCCCTGCATCGGCGTGAAGTCCGGCGAGTGCGTGGACGTCTGCCCGGTGGATTGCATCCACCCCAAGAAGGACGAGCCCGACTTCGGCCCCGCCAAGATGCTCTACATCAACCCCGACGAATGCATCGACTGCGGTGCGTGCGAGGCCGTGTGCCCCGTGGAAGCCATTTTCCCGGACGACTCCGTCCCGGACCAGTGGAAGCTCTACACGCCCCTCAACAAGAAGTACTTCACCGACGGCCTCGACGCCGCGGCGCCCCCGTCCGGCTGATCGTCCTCGGGCTTTTTCTCCGCCGGTTCGCCGGCGGCCAACCTTTCGCGCACGAGCGGACGCGCCGCGTCGTAAACGGGAAGCGGCCGCCCGTCCTTGAGGCCGCGTGGCCATCCTCGTCGGCACCTCGGGCTGGAGCTACGAGGATTGGGTCGGCCGCGTCTACCCGGCGGGCCTCCCGCCGGCCGAACGGCTTCCGTTCCTCGCCGAGCGCCACCCGACGGTCGAGGTCAACAGCACGTTCTACCGGACGCCCCCGCCCGCCACCGTCCACGGGTGGGTCGCGAAGGTCAAGGACCGGCCCGGCTTCGAGCTCTCCGTCAAGGCCCCCCAGACGCTGACGCAGGACCTCCTCGCGACGGGCGCGGTCCCGGACGTCGCGCGCTACGCCCGCGAATGGGACACGGCCGTCCCCGAGCACCTCGCCGCGGCCGGGCGGCTCGGCGCGGTCCTCCTGCAGCTCGCCCCGAACGTCCTCGCGAACGACGCGACGCTCGCGCGCCTCGAGGCCGCGCTCGATGCCCTCGCGCACCGGAAGGTCGCGGTCGAGTTCCGCAATCCCACCTGGGTCCGCGACGACGCGCTCGACGCGCGGGCCCTCGCGCTCCTGGACGGGCGCGACGCCGCCCTCGTCGCGCTCGACGGGCCCTCGTTTCCCGTCCTCCTCGAGGGCGGCGCCTCGCACGCGTACGTCCGCTTCCACGGCCGCAACGCGGACGCGTGGTTCCGCGGCCGCGCCATCGAGGGGGACGCAGGCGACCCGCGCATGAACCGCTACGACTACGCGTACCGCGCCGAGGAGCTGCGACCGTGGGCGACGCGCCTTGCGGACCTCGCGACGCGCAAGCCGGTCGTGCGCGTCTATTTCAACAACCACCCGTACGGGAAAGCGCACGACGCGGCGGCGCTCCTCGACGGACTCCTCGCGGAGGCGGGATCGCCGTCCGTCCGCCCGCCGCCCGGGCCCCAGCGGCGCCTCGACGCCTTCCGGGAACCGCAAGAGCCATGATGAGGCGCGCGGGTGGACACGCGGGGTCGACCTCGTGCGGGAACGCGTGAAGCGGATCTACAAGAACCTCGAATCGAGCGTGGACGCGATCGTCCTCATGAACGCGGTCGATCCGCACCTCGACATGAGCTTCTTCCACGCGACCGACCTCGTGACGGGCGGCCTCTTCGAACGCTCCGCCGCGATCCTCTGGCCCGACGGCCGCGTCGAGGTCTTCACGAGCCGCCTCGAAGAGCCGTCCGCGCGCAAGGCCACGGAGATCGACCTCGTGGTCTACGAGACGAACGACGAGCGCAACGAGCACCTCGCGCGCCGCCTCTCGGGTCTCTCGAACGTCGGCGTCAACCCGAATGAATTGACCCACGCGGACCACCAGACCCTCAGCGCGACGATCAAGGGCCCGAAGCTCGTGGACGTGGGGAAGGCCGTCGCGCACGCGCGCCTCGTGAAGGACAAGAAGGAGCTCGACCGCATGCAGCGCGCCGCGGACATCGCGAGCCGTGTTGCGGACGAGATCCCCTCCATGCTCAAGGCCGGCATGATGGAGTACGAGCTTGCCGCGGAGATCAACTACCGCATGCAGCGCCTCGGGTCCTCCGGCCCGAGCTTCTCCACCATTGTCGGCTTCGGCGAGAACAGCGCGGAGCCGCACTACACGAGCGGCGAGCGCCGGCTCGCGGAGGGCGACTACGTGCTCTGCGACTTCGGCGCCTACTATCAGCACTACGCAAGCGACATCACGCGCACGTTCGTCTTCGGCAAGGCCTCGGCGAAGCACCGCGAGGTGTACGACATCGTGCTCGACGCGCAGCGCATCGGCCTCGAGGCGTGCCGCGCGGGCGCGAACGGCGGCGACGTGCACAAGGCCGTCGCG
The DNA here is from genome assembly GCA_035540375.1 of Candidatus Thermoplasmatota archaeon. Lineage (NCBI taxonomy): Archaea > Methanobacteriati > Thermoplasmatota > Thermoplasmatota archaeon. Next base: position 12,914 of record DATLGO010000079.1, on the reverse strand, counting down.
GCCCGCATCGACGCGACGCCGTACAAGGGTCGCTTCATCCACGGCACGGGCCACAGCCTCGGCCTCGCCGTGCACGATGGCCCCGGCCTCCACCCGAGGTGGAACCTCACGCTCGAGGAAGGCATGGTCATGACCGTCGAGCCGGGCATCTACCTCCCGGACTTCGGCGGCGTGCGCATCGAGGACGACGTCGTCATCACGCGCGACGGATGCCGCCTCCTCACGACCGCCAAGAAGGCGTTCGTGGAAGTGCACCCGTAGCTACGCGTGGAACGGGTTCTCCCGGGCGCGCCCGGGGGGCTCGCTCGGGCGGCCGGGGAATTCGCTCTCGATCATCGGGAAGACGTCCGCGTGTGGCATGACTCCCCATGGACGCTTCGCGAGCATGCTGACGCGGCGCGCGCGTGACCGGGTCAAGCCCGGACCCGGTCCCGAAGCTTCTTGTGCCGCCCGCGCGCTCGCGCCGGCATGACGCGGCTCAAGGGCGGCGCATGGCTCCTCTACGAGGGCAAGGGCGACGCCGTCGGCGAGGAATCCTGGGAGGTTGCGCACGGGCGCGACCTCTCGACGTGGCGCTCGACGGCGCGCCGCGCGAAACCCTTCCCGCACGAGACGCGCGTGACGCTCACGCTCGGCGCGGACGGCGCGTGGCGCGCGCTCGCCTTCGAGGTCGAGGCCGACGGCCGGCGCGTGCGCGCGTGGGAAGGCCGCCCCGGCGCGACCGCCGCTGCGCCCTGGCGCGTGCACGTCACGGACCGCGAAGGCGAATCGCGCGTCGCGCTCGACCTCGCCGGCGCGGAGCTCGACGGCCCGACGCCCCTCCTGGCGGGCGCGACGCTCCGCCGCCTCGGCCTCGCTCCCGGGGAGGAGCGCGCCGTCGAGACGGTCGTGCTCGCGCCCGTGACGCTCGAGCCCGCCCGCGTCGCGCGGCATTGGTCGAACCTCGGCCCCGCCGCGATCGACGCGCCGACCGGTCGCCTCAAGGCGACGCGCTGGCGCCTGCGCGAAGGGAACGCCCCGCCGCGCGACGTGCTCGTCGACGCCGACGGCAACGTCCTCCGCATCGAGGGCGCGGCGGAGATCGCGGGACTCGCGTGAAGCGGAGGGCGGCGGGCTAGCCCCGCAGGATCTTCTCGAGGGCCTTCCCCCGGGCGAGCTCGTCGACGAGCTTGTCCAGCCAGCGGATCTTCCGCATGAGGGGATCCTCGATCTCCTCCACGCGGACGCCGCACACGACCCCCGTGATGAGCGAGGCCTTCGGGTTCATCGCCGGGGCCTTGGCGAAGAAGGTCCGGAAGTCGCGCTCGTCCTTGAGGCACGCCGCGAGGCCCTTCGCGTCGTAGCCCGTGAGCCACGCGATGATCGCGTCGACCTCGGCCTTCGTGCGGCCCTTGCGCTCCGCCTTCGCCACGTAGAGAGGATAAACCTCGGCGAAGGACATCGAGAAGATGCGGTGCTCGCTCATATCGGGCTTCCCCGGATCGCAGGCTGACCGCCCGAGATCACAACCTTACCCTGCGCTCGAGCACGAGGCGCGGCCCGGGCTTGAAGCCGAGGCTATCGAAGTAGCGCACGAGCTCCGACCCGGGCTCGACGAGCGTGCTCATGTGCTCGACGCCGAGGCGGCGGAACTCCTCGATCACGCGCTCCGCCATCCGGCGCCCGAGCTTGTGCCCCTTGAACGCGGGGTCCACCCCGACCGCGATGATCCACCCGACCGGGTCGCGCGCGCCGAACTCCCACGGGCGCACGTCCGCGAGAATGAACCCCACGAGCTTCCCATCGGCCTCCGCGCCGAAGGACGTCGTGGACTCGCCGATGAGGCGCCACAGGTCCATGTCCTTGCGCTCCGCGGCGTGCTTCGTGTTCGCCTCGTCGATCGCGGCGATGGCCTTCACGTCCTCGTAGCGCAACGCGCGGATCACGGGCTCCCGGGCGGACATGATTCCGGCCAAGGGCGTGCTGGTATACCATGGTTGCGGGCGGAGGGCGAAGGGGTTTTTCCACCCGCGGGTCGTCTTGGAACGCATGGTCCAGGCGCTTTCGCCGAAGGAGCTCGCGTCCGCCCTCGCCCGATTGCCGCGATGGCGCGAGGAGGACGGGGCCATCGCGCGCGACTTCACGTTCAAGGACTTCGCGGCGGCGCTCGCGTTCGTGAACCGCGTCGGAGCCCTCGCCGAGGAATGGGAGCACCATCCCGACTTCGAGATCCACTACAACCGCGTCACGCTGCGGCTGTGGACGCATTCCGAGGAGGCCATCACGGAATGGGACACGGGGTTGGCGGAAGCCATCGACCGACTCCCTTCGCCTCCATGAGGAGGCGCGCGTGAAGGCGGAAGCGCGCGTGGTGGGGTTCGACGACGGGCCGTTCTCCTTCGGCGACGCGCGGGCCCCGGTCGCGGCCGTGGTGACCCGCGGGGCCTGGTACGTCGAAGGCATGTTCCGCACCTCGGTCGCGGTGGACGGGACCGACGCGACCGAGCGCCTCGCGGACGCCTTGCTCTCGTCCCGTTTCGGGCACGAGGTCCGGCTCGTGTTCCTCGACGGCGTCACGTACGGGGGGTTCAACGTGGTGGACGTCGAGGCGCTGCATCGCCGCCTGGGGGTGCCCGTGCTCGCGGTCTCCGCCGGGGTGCCCGATCTCGAGGCCATGCGCGCGGCGATGGAAAGGCACGTCGGGGAATGGCGGCGCCCGTGGGAGGCGCTCGAGCGATGCCGATTCTCGCTGCTCGAGACGGCGGAGGGCCCGCTGGCCTGGACCGGCGCCGGGATATCCGCCGACGACGTTCCGCGGACGCTCGCCCAATACACCGTGCTCGGCTACCGGCCGGAGGCCTTGAGATTGGCCGGCCTCGTGGCGCGAGCGTGACCGATCCGACCGGCGACGCCATCCCCCGCGCGTCGCGCGCGGCCGCGGGAAGGGCGTTACGATCCCGCCCACGGAAGCCCATACGCCGCCCCCAAAAAGGCTTAATCACCGCCCACCCCTGACCGGATCGCGGAGGCTCTTACATGCACGCAGCCAAGGTCGGCGTCATCGTCGTCCTCGCGCTTCTCACCCTCGCGGGCGCGAGCGCGACGCCCGCTCCGGAAACCCACACGCGGGCCCATCCGCCGATCGTCATCGTCGGCGACGCGGGCTTCCTCCTGCCTGGGTCGGGCGTGCGGTCCGGGTCCGGCACGGAGGCCGACCCCTTCGTGATCGCGCACTGGACGATCGCGCAGCCAACGGCGCTCACGGGCGCGCTCGGCATCGTCCTCATGGGCACGAGCGCGCATGTCCTCGTGAAGGACGTCGAGATCCTCGGCCCGGCCTGCCAGGTCGAGTGCCCTTTCTACGAGGCCGTCCGCATCGAAGGCGCCCGCAACGTCGTCCTCGAGGACGTTCGCGTGCACCACTTCGAGATCGGCCTCACGATCCTCGATTCGCGAGACGTCGCGGTCGACGGGTTCTCCCACCGCGGCGGCCCGGACCCCCGCTTCTTCGGCGACGCGAACCGCGTCCTGAACAGCGCCGACGTGACGCTCGCGGGCCTCCACACCGAATCGCTCGGCTGGCGCAACCTCCTCATCCAGGACTCGTCCGGCGTCGCGGTGGCGGGCGCGCGGTTCGGCCCGTCCGCGTATCCGAACTGGGACGCCGGGACGGTCACGGTCGCGCGCTCGACGGACGTCGCGTTCCGGGGCAGCGAGTTCCGCGGCGCCGACCTCACGCTCGGCCGAGGCGTCGACAAGCTCGTCGTGGAAACAACGCGTTCATCGACGGCGGACAATTCTACGCGTGGTCCTCCGAATCCACGAGCGCGCACGGCGCGCTCGCCTTCTGCGGCAACCGCTTCGCGTCCTCGGGCGACCCCGCGCTCGAGGTCCAGGGCGCGACCTCCGTGCTCGTGAAGGGCAACGACTTCCAGGACAACGTCTGGCACGCGCGCATCCAGCTCCACCATGTCGAACCCGTGCCCGACACCCCCTTCTCGCGCGTCGTCCTCACCGGGACCCTCCGGCTCGAAGACAACCGCTTCGGCGATGCCTCGTGGGGCGGCGCCACGATCTCCGCCGCCAACGCGACGGCGGTCGGCAACCGCTTCGAAGGCGCGAACGCGTGGCTCGCCCTCCGCGCCCACCACGGCTCCGCCGTCGGCAACTGGTGGGGCCACCCGAGCGGGCCGAGCGGCGCCGGAACGGGCGACGGGAACCGGTACGCGCCGTACGGGGCGAACCTCGCGTACGAGCCGTGGCTCGCGGAGGCGCCCGCGTTCGAGCGTGTCGGGTGCGGGGGGTAGGGGGCGCGTTAAGCGTGAACGGCCGCGCTGCGGCGCGTCGGTCGTGATTGCGGCGGGCGCGCCGAAGGGCTCGCTTAACAAGCAGCCCCTGGAATCGACGCGCGAGGCGAGGGAACGGCACGTCGAGGGTGGCAGACGAGGGACAGGGCTCTCGAGGTTTTCTCTTTTTAAGACCGCCGAAGGTCCGTTGACTTGGACGGGGGCCGAGCTATCCGGGGAGAATGTTCCGCGGGTGTGGCGCAGTACACTGTGCTCGGGCATCGGCCGGAGGCGATGAGGTTGGCGGCATGATAGCGCGGGTGGGGGACGGGGGGTCAGGCCCGCCCTCCAATAGACTCGTGATTCCCAGGGCCGGGGCACGAAATAAATTAGCCTCGTAAATCAACATCAAATCTATATCCATCCAAGTTTCTCACGGCATACTCGGCGCTTACCTCGTGCATCGGGACCGTCACTCAACATGACCTCTCGAGGCGATTCTGTGCGTGGATAGCCCCGGGTGCTTCAGGGGGCTCCTCATGAGCGCACTCCAGTCATGCTGCACGCGACCGTCCCGCATGTCCTTGCTTGCGGACGGTCGACAAATGGCGATCTGTAGGGTCTGTGGCGACGCCCAGCTGCTCACAGGGCTGCCCTTGCAAATTCCGCCCATTGAGGTATATCGCGATTACCTGACGAAGGAAATTGAAGCGGCCGCTGCCGAAGACAAGAAAATACGATGGTTCAAAGTCCGCGCGCTGGACTACGCGAGAGAGACTCGGATCAAGGCGCGGCTTGAACTCGAGGTTCAATCGAATCAGTATTTCAACATCGACATTGGAGAGAACTGCGAGATCAAGTTTGGATCGATCATTAAGCTGGGGTTTGTGACCGCCTTCTCGGGGAGTCGCCTCACCCTGTCAACGGAATTGTTTCCCGAGAACATTATTGAGGCAACCGAGTTAGAGGTTCGAAGAGTTAAGAGCCTTGACCTGGCCCGAACACTCCTTCAGGCCTTCGAGGCCGTCTGCACGCATACAAGTGATGCAGATGGCTTCCTCGACCCTACCGACTTGCTGTCGATCACCCCTCCGGAGGTCGATGAGGTTCATGGCTTAGACGACTTGAACGAGGAACAGGTCCGTGCCGTCTGCCATGCTCGCCGCGTTGCACAACAGGGAGTCGCGCTCATTCAAGGACCTCCAGGAACAGGCAAGACGACCGTGATTGCCCACTTGATCCGCCTCCTGAGAGAATCGAATCAAACGGTCCTCGTAACGGCGCACACTCACGTGGCCATCGATAACGCGCTCGAGCGCGCAATCGGACTTGCACCGCACCTCAAGGACGAACTGGTGCGACTTGGAACGGCTGCCAAGATCAGCGACGCCATGGAGCCCTACTATCGCTCTCGCGAAGAATTGGAAAGGACGGAAGGGGAAGGGCCCCTCGATGCGATTCTTGCTGAGCACCCCCTTGTCGGCATGACGCTCTCGAGCCTCGCGGGCCGAATGAAGCACCTGACCGCAGGTGAGTACACTCCATTCGATTTCGTCATCGTCGACGAGGCAAGCATGAACCTCCTTCCGTCGACCCTCATCGCCCGGGCTGCCGGGCACAAACTGATTCTTGTCGGGGACCATATGCAACTCCCCCCCATCATCAAGGATCCGACCTACGCCTCGCGGCCGGGCTTCTCACGCAGTTCTTTCGAACAGATTGCGCTGAAAAGGCCCGACCTCGTCGTCACTCTGCGAGTTCAATACAGAAGCCTTCCAGGAATCATGGCGTGGTCGAATCACGTACTCTATCAGGACCGCCTTGTCGACCACGATACCGAAGGCACCGTCGATGCGAAGCTTTTCGGCGTTCAATTGGAGCAGACGGTTGCATGGATCGATACTACGAAACTGGAAAGGAATCAGCACCTTCCCCGCTGGCTTCCGGGTGCTGCTTCTGCTTCGTATGGCAACGCGCGCCATGTCGCTCTCGCGCTGCATATCGTTCGAGATTTGTGCCCTCAAGGACTTGAATTAAATCAATTAGGTTACATCGCCCCCTATCGGCTCCAGACCGCTGTGTTCCGCCGACTCGCACACCGACACCTGGAAGGAGGGTACCGCATCGAATCCAGCACCGTTGATGCGTTCCAGGGTCGCGAGAAGGACGTCATTATCTACGACTTCACCACGACCGAGCCGCAGAAAAGTCACGATAGCCCAAATCGCCTCAATGTCAGTCTGACCCGTGCGCGTCATCTCACAATCATCATAGGGTCGAAATCCTTCGCAACGGGCCCGGCTAACAATCCATCCTATTGGTCACTGCAGAAGTGGCCACGGATTCAAAAGATCGAGGCGATGATTTCGCTTGATCCTACATGGGTTAACGAAGCGGACGTCGCCATCCGAACTGGGGATGCCGCGCCTCTGACCCGTCTGACGAGCCTGTCAGATCTCATCGACCGGCTTACATTCACGGCCGAACATGCCCGAATGTTGGCATCGGCTTTCGAAAAACGCCACGACAAGAACACTTGCCATCAGAAGCTTTGGCAGATTGTGACACAAGTCGCTCCGGGAACGAACGTGTCGGCACTGTACGATGAGCTCCTCAAAAGACCGACGGCCCCCGAGGATGAGAATCGAGACGTGAAAAACGCCATCCTCAGCATCAAGCAAGTGTTCGAAGCCTCCCAGGACCCAACACGACGCCGCCTAATCCTCATGGCCAAGAAGAACGGGCTTGACGCTGCGCTCAAGCGCGAACCATCGATGAGCCCTGGCTTGACCGTCGAGGTTGCTAGAATTCAAAAGCAGCTTCACGAGGTCGGCCTATGACAGCACCTTCGCGGAGGTCTAGCCAATCCTGCGACGGACTCCAGTGGATACGAGATTCTGTTCGACCTTCGCCTGAAGGTGACGCAAATTGACCCTTGGCGCCCTCGAAGTCGCAATCATCGTCGCGACCATTCTCGCAATCTATGCCTTGTTTCGATTGGTTGAACGCCGTAGAATCGAAGAAATCGCAGCGGCTGTGCCTCGAGCCGAGATAACTCTCTCATCGGTCTCAGCTACGATTAAAAAAACTCGCGAAGCATCACGCTACATGACCCAGCGGTTGGAGAAAGAGCTGGCAAGCCAGCTGGATGCCGCTCGGAAGGACCTATCATCCGCATCAACGCGAATTCCGCGTCGACTCCCCGCGGACTTGCGCGGACGCCTTGAGGCGGCAACCGCTCACGAGGTAATACTTCGCAAGCGACTCTCTGAATTCAACACGGAACACATTCAGATCGAACTCAAGCGGCACGAGGCGCTCCTGAGGATCGATCATGGACTGAATGACGAGCAGGTCGAAGCCGTCCTGCGCGACGACGAGCGCAACCTCGTCATCGCGGGCGCCGGTGCAGGAAAAACTCGTGTGCTCATCGCGCGCATGGAGTACCTCACGAAGCGAGTCGCCCGGGTCGAGCCCAGTCGGATCCTCGCCGTGAGTTACACCCGCGAAGCAGCGGGCGAGATTCAGGAGCGCTTAAAGGCCAGAGGCATCGATGGGACGCACGCTTCGACTCTGCATGCGCTCGGGAGGCAGATTGTAGCAGAGGCGCGAGGCTATGTCCCAGCCGTCATCGACGAGGAGAAGCTCAAGGATCTCATTCGCCGCTCGATTGAGAATGCGAAATCCGGGAAGGACCTGCACTTCGAGAAGCTCTATCTTCGGGTGCTGGCGAATTATTTCCGTTCCCATCGTGAGGACGTCCCCTCCCAACCACCGGATCAACTCTACCGCACGCTGAACGGAGAACGAGTCCGGTCCCTCGGAGAACGGATCATTGCCGATCACCTTTTCTTGAACGGTATCCGGTATGTGCATGAGGATATCGCACGCTGGGCGCCACGAACACAGGGGAAGGGCCCGTACAGGCCCGACTTCTATCTCGTAGACCACAATGCCTACATCGAGCATTGGGGAATCGACGAGGATGGGGAGGTGCCCGCCTGGTTCAACCAGACGACTGAGCAATACCGAGAAAAGATGGTTTGGGCACGACGCGTCTTCGAGGAAAAAGGGTACCGGCTCATCGAGACTTACGATCACCAGCGGAAAGATGGAATCCTCGAAGATTCACTTCAGGAGGAACTCGAGGACGCTGGAATCGTCGGGAATCCGATTGACCTGAAGACCCTTTCTGAGCAGATTCGTGAATTTAAACGCATAGACGCCGACCTCGCAAAGATGTTCGGGGCCTTCGTGACGAACGCCCGAGCCCTGCAACTCTCTTCCGCCGATGTACCCATTAGACTGATCGGACACACGCCTCGCGTCATCGCCTTTGGTGAATGCGCGACAGAGATCTTGCGTCGATACGAAGGGCTCCTTTCGAAAGACGATGCAATTGATTTCAGCGATATGCTCTACGAGGCCGCCGAGGCTCTCGAATCAGATAAGGTCGGCGAGCTATTCACATTTGACCAAGTCCTTGTAGATGAATTCCAAGACGTGTCTCCTGACAAGGCGCGTCTGATCCAAGCCCTTGTGAATGAGAACACGAAGCTCTTCGCCGTCGGAGATGATTATCAAGGGATTTTTGCATTCTCCGGAGGCGACATTGGGTATATCGTCGACTTCGAGAATCACTTTGGGCCAGCGACGACGACATTCCTCACGACCAACTACCGCTCACCCGAATTAATCGTCGAGGCCGGAAAATCAGTCATCGCCCACAATACCCGGCAGATCAAGAAGAAGCTGCACGCGGCAAACAAGTCAGAGGCCGAAGCCACGATCCACATTGTCGCAGCTGCGCTGGAAGAGCTCCTCGCCAAAGTGGTCGAATTGGTCGTCGCGGAATTAAAACGGGTGGATGACCCGCACGAGATCCTGCTCATCTCCCGTGTGAATTGGCCGTTCGACCACCTTCGACCGATGCTCCGCCGTCAACGAGTTCCCGTAGACGGGCCAAAGGGAGTTCGATTGCAGAGCGCGCACAAATCGAAGGGTACGGAAGCGGCCGTGGTGATTGTCCTCGACGCGAGTGAGGACCTATACGGGTTCCCGCCTCAAGTCGAAGATCCGGACGTGCTGGCACCGGTACGATTGGGCGGTGAAGATCCGCTCGCCGAAGAGCGACGCCTGTTCTACGTCGCTCTCACCCGTGCCATGCAACGCCTCCATCTGGTCGTCCGAGACGGCCGCCGGTCGCGGTTCATCGATGAGATCGAAGGGGTGGAGGCCGATCAGATCGTGAAGACGGATTCGCTTGAAGCGGGCCAACGAGTTTCTGGCACCCTTCGTGTGGATCGGATCTATTCACTCACTCCACGACAAGCTGAAACACGCATGCATCAGACGGGCCTACTGAACAACGGCCGAGAGAGTGTGCGTTTCGCGTCCTGGGCCACAAATTTTCCGGCGACAGTGGAGGCCGGGAGGAAATATGCCTTCACCAATCTCCTCGTGACCGAATACCAGGGCCAGCCTCAGTTTGAGATTGATGGCCAGACAAAGGTGATGGAGACTGTGGATGCGATGGCAGGGGACGAAAAGGCTGGTTCTCGCCCATTGCGCGTGCGCCGTGTGGAAGATTGAATCGACTGGCCGGTGAACGACGTCGCAATCCGGTGCCGGCGGTGGAAGCGACACAGGTCACGCGAGGGTCCATCGCGAACGCCCCTCCCTCACCCTCCCCTCATGCTCTAGCTTCCTCAGATGCGCCTCCAGCGAACGCGCAGCCAACCCCCAGACGGAAGCATCCACATCCGAGTACACCAGCGGCAGCATCTCCTCCACCGTCGCCGCCCCGGCCTTGAGCGCCTCCACGACCTTCGCCTCCCGGCCGCGCCGGTGCTCGAGCGTCCCCGTCAGCAACCGCGCCCCAGCCACGGCAGGCCCATGTCCCGGGATCACGATCGACGGACTTAGGTCGGCAAGACGAGAAAGAGACCTCATGTAGGCCCCCATGTCCCCGCCATCCGCCGGGTCCACCACGATCGTGCTCACGGAAGACGCGAGGTCACCGACGACCATGGCACCGAACCGGTTGTCCAGGAGCGAGATCGATCCCTTCGTGTGCCCCGCCGTGTGGAGCACGCGAATGCGCCAGTTCTTGCCCACGTTCTCGTCGCGCCCCAACTCGAGGATGTCGCCATCCCCGAGCCGTCGATCCACCGGGAAGGACACGCGCTTCGCCGTCTCCGCATGCGCCATCACGGGGAACCCGAACCGCTCCTTCAGGAACGGTACCCCGGCCACGTGGTCCGGGTGGTGGTGCGTCAGCACGATCCCTTCGACGGCCGACCCCTCGTCAAGAATCCCGCGGACGTACGCTTCGAGCACCGCGAGCCCTTCGCGATCGCCGCATCCCGGGTCGACGAGCAGCACCCGCTCGCGCCCGATGCACACGAAGTTGGTCGTCGTCGCGGGAGCCAACGTCGGCGTCCGCAGCGGCAGCACATGAATCCCCGGGTGGAACCACACGCGGAAGCGCTCGTGGTGCGGCTTCCCGTCCTCGGCCCGCATCCGAGCGGCCGCTTCCTCGAGCCCGTGCTCCGCGAGCGCGGTCAGGATGGCGATGGCGGGCGGCGCGATCAGCATCTCGTGCCGAGCCCACCGCGCGAGCGCCTCGGCGGGCGCGAACCACGCGCCGTCCACGAGCTCCCCCGGCACGATAGAGGGCATCTCGCCCGGCGGGAGCCAAGCGGCGTAGAACTGCGTGTCGTAGCGCGCCGGCGAGAACTCGGGCGTCACGAGCCGCGCGGCCGGCACGAGCCGCCCGGCCGCGAGCGAGCCCCCCGCGCCCGCGAGCATCGCCGCGAACCCCTCCGCGTCGCCCGCCAACAGCGCGCCGCGCGCCTTCTCCCGGTCCAGCGCGGCCGGCACGGAGGACGCGAGCCAGACGCCCGTCTCCTCGACCATCTCCCGCAGCGCGGCCTGGGCGAAGTCCTCCCCCTCGTCGAGGGTCCCGCCCGGGAACGCCCAGTAGTCGGGGAAGAACTTCTGCTCGGGGGACCGTCGCACGAGGTACACTTCGAGCGGGTCGCGGCGCGCGAGGACGACCGCGGACGCGCGGCGGAGGCGGGGCACGGCCGTTCCAAGGGGGCCGGGGTATTTGTGGGTCGCGGCCGGCCTCGCCTGTTGCGCTGACGGCGACGAAAGAGTAGATGACCTACCGCACAAGTCAAACCCCGTTGGCGAACAGGGAGCCGGACAAGGTCGCATGGCAATGGATCGTCCAGCTCGGGCGGAATTCCTCGACCTACAAGCTCGCGCTCGCGTCGGAGCTCCTGCGGCATGCGAACGCGGGGCTCGACCGGATCCCGCTTTCGGATCTCGCCGCCGGATTCCGGGACGCCTATCGCGACCGGGTCGCCCGCGGCCGCCCCCAGCAGCCGATCGCGGGCCGGTGGACCGTGGTCGAGCGCAACATCCTCCAGCAGGATGCCAACGCGAGCCTCGACCTCGTGCGCGAAGAGGCGCTAAGGAACATGGTCCTTCAGAAGTTCCACAACCTGGACCGTGGCGTCCAAGCGCCCCGCTTCTTCGAGGACCCGGAGGACGGCAACGTGCTGTTGCTTACGCCTCGTCTCCTGGGTCTCGTGGATGGGGAGGCCGAGATGCTGCGGCGGGAAGCGCTGAGTCGTTGGGACCTGCTGGAACACGCCTTCACCGCGGCGAACCCGGAGGCCGTGACCGCGAACGAGCTCTTGGGAAGCATCGAGACTCGCCAGGGGCGTGTATCGCTCACGCACCTCATTCCGGCGCTGAGTCCCTACCAGCGTGATCGATGCTTCTACTGCGGCGGCGAACTCGATCGCATCCACGTCGACCACGTCCTGCCGCACGCCCTCGTGGGGCACAACGAGCTTTGGAACCTCGTGCTCGCCGACGACGTCTGCAACGGGAACAAGAGCGACCAACTGCCGACGCGGCCGATGATCGATCGATTGGTCTCGCGGAACGAGGCGCTGATTCGGAGCATGAATCCGCTCCGCAACAGCCTCATCGACGCGCTCGGCAATACCGGAGAAAGGCGATCGAAGACGATGCTCGCAGCCTACGCGCGCTGTCTGAAGATGAGCCCACGCATCTGGACAGGCGGGCGTGATGACTCGATGACGATGCTCCAGGAGTACGCTGCCTACGTTCGGTCGCGTTCTGGGTGACTCGTGAGGTAATTCCCTTTCGCTGGGATGACGTGCCGCACCCCGCCTCGAGGGTCCGGGACGTCCCCTGTATAACGCGGGATCACGTGGACGTGGAAATGCGGCACGGTCTGGCCGGCCGCCAGCCCCGCGTTGTGCCCGATGTTGTAGGCATCCGGATTCCACTTCGCTCCCAGGACGTTGCGCGCTCGCCGGATGGCTTCGAGCAAGTCCTTCTCCTCGCTGGTGGAGAGATCCCACCACGTGGCGACGTGCCGACGCGTGACGAGAAGGAGATGACCCGGATTCACTGGGAAGCGATCATAGATGGCGCGGATCGAGCCGACCTCGAATACGCTGTCGAGATTCGTGCAGAAGGGGCACGCTTCCTCGCCGCGCGGCGAACCCGGGTGATCCACATAACCCGAAGTCCGCGCGCCCTCTAAATACCGATCCGGTGAACAAGGTCGCAACTCAGGGGCGCGAATTGGCCGCGTGCTCACCC
>DATLGO010000078.1 GCA_035540375.1 Candidatus Thermoplasmatota archaeon | reverse complement strand
CCCGACCGCCGGTACTTCGACTGCGAGGGCGCGCGGAGGGCGTCTCGCCGGGCCGGGTCGACCCGTACAACCAGGCCGTCGACGGGCAGGGCCTCGACCTCACGGGCGCGCCCGCGGCGTCTGCGACCTGGCGAGCGTCGCGAACCCCAACGGCGTCTTCGTGGAGACCGACGTCTCGAACAACCACGCGTGGGCGAGCTTCCGTCTCGATCGGCCCGCCCACGGCCGCCCGTCGATCGCGATGCTCGCGCGATCCCCCTGCGAGGGCGCGCTTTGCGGCGACGGCGCGCCGAACCGCGGATCAGGGCGCCGCGAGCGCCTCGCGCGCGTGGATCGCGAACGCGCTCGGCCGCTTCCACATCGTGGACGCGAACACGAGGTGGGCCTCGCCCTCGGGCCCGAACGCGACCCAGGGGTAGTCGAGCAGGCGTCGATCGTCCTTCCCACGGCACGCGGGGCCCTTCGCGCAGATGTTGCCCTCGTGCACGGGGTCGGCCGTCACGCGCGTCCTCGCGACCGCGGGGGCCTCGCCGTGCGCGCCCGCGACGCGCGCCGCGACGACGTGCCACGGCGCGTCGACCCGGGACGCGAGGCCTTCGGCGTCGGCCTCGTACCACACGAGCGTCGCTTCGCCATCCCCGCGCGCGGCGATCCACGGCAACGCCTGCGTGCCGTTCGCGCTCACCTCGAACGGCGCGCTCCACGAGCGGCCGCCGTCCGCGCTCGAGGCCGTGAACACGCGCGAGACGTTCCCCGCGGCCTGCGCCCACGCGAAGTGGAGGACGCCCCGCCCGTCGGCGGCGAGGCTCAGGACCGCGCCAGCGAGCTCGCTCGTGAGGGCGAACATCTCGCGGCGCTCCCACGTCCTCCCTTCGTCCTCGCTCGCGATCAGGTACCATTGCCCGCGCTCGTAGCGCGGCGGGTCCGCGGCATCGACGTAGCGGGGCACGTAGAGGGAGCCGTTCGCGACGACGAGATTGCCCTGGCCCGCGAAGTTCGGAATGGGGTCGATCTGCCGCGGGGCGCTCCACGTGAGCCCGCGGTCGTCGGAGCGGAAGTACCAGAGGCCTTCGTTCGGGTTCGCCGGGACCTGCGGCACGAGGTAGGAGGGCGGGAGCGCCTCGTACACGACGTGCAGCGTCGCGGCGCCCTCGGGCACGATCCAGCTGCGGTGCATCGCGACCGGGAACTTGGGCGCGGGAAGCGGGATCCACGATTCGCCGAGGTCGTCCGAGCGGAAGAGCTGGAACGTCGTCGCGCCCGAGTTCTGCGCGTACACGCGGTCGCCGTTCCCGACCGCGACGAAGCCGTCCACGGAACCCTGCTCGCCGAGGCCTTCCGGCGTCACGTCCATCCACGTCGCGCCGCCGTCCCTGGAACGGAACACCTTGTTCACGGCGAGGAGGCCGCCCTCGACGAAGCCGACGCCCTCGACGAAGAGCGTTCCGTCGGAGGCGACGGCGACGACGGGCTCGGACCCGGGCCACTCCTTCGAGACGGCGACCGCGGGGTGGAACGCGAAAGGGGCGACGGGCGTCCCGACGAGGTCGGCGCGGGACGCGTCGCGGGCGGGGACGCCGCCGAGGCAGCCGGCGAGAACGACCGCGACCGCGAGCGCAGCGGCAGGGACTCTCATGAGCCGGGGAGGACCGGATCCGCACTTGGAACTTCGCGCACCCGCGGCTGCGGCGGGGCGACGACCGCGCCGGGCCGACGCGGAGGCCGAGACTGCGATCAAGGCGTCCTCGGTTCGAGCGCGATCGCGTGGATCTGCACCGAATTCGTATGGCGTTCCGCGAAGTATCCGACGCCGTGCGTCCAGCTGGAAAGCGGAACGAGCTTGCCCTGCGTCTTGAGCGGGATGGTCGTGAAGGTGCTCACCTTGCGGCCGACCAGGTCGACGCTCGCGACGCGCGCCGTCTCTCCGTCGGAACCCACGAGGTAGAGGTCGCCTACGCGGTCCGAGAAGACCGTGACGTCGCGCACCTTGTCCCAACCCCTCTCGAACCCTACGGAAAGCGACGTGCTCGCGGCCCCTGTAATCGTGACGCGATGGACCGACATGAGGGACCCTTTCCGGCTGAGCACGTACTGAGAACCCTGATGCTCGAACGGCACGAATTGCTCCCATCCGGCTCCGATGTCGACCGTCGAGACGCGCGGGGCCGAATAGCCCTGCTGCAGCGGCAGACCGTACGCGACGCCATCGACGGCCCAGTGGCTGCCGAGGGGGAAGAAGTTGATCGCGAGCTTCACCCAACGGAAGACGCTCTCGGCCTTCTTCGTGGCCGCAGCGGACTTCATCGTCTTCGTGAGCGAGTTCTCGTAGACGCCCTGAGCGACGTAGAGCAACGCGGCCTTCCCCACGAGCGCGCCGCCGTAAGCCCACCAGGGTACGTAGAATGTGAGGACGGAGGCGAGCGAACCTGTGAAGAGGATCGATTCGTAGACGGTCACGCGGTCGAGGTTGACGATGTCCGCCCTGCCGGTCTCGCGGTCGTAGCCGAGGTAGGCACCGATGCGCCTGAGCGGCACCGCCTCTTCGAGACCCATCTTCGTGTTCATGAGCTCGAGGCTCGGCGCGGCTTCGAACTCCATCGTGTAGATCTGGTAGACGCCCAACGCGGTCCCGACGACCGACGGCATGTCGGCGCGCCAGCCGACCGCGTAGGAGATCCAGTCGAAGATGACCGAGAACGGCTCGAATCGGATGTGGGGACGGAACGGGAGGAGCGCCCCCTTCGTGCCGGTGATCGCGCCGAGCGTGTCGACGAGCGGGCCTTCGCGCGCGGGGCCGTTCAGCATGAAGCGTCCGCTCGATGGTTCGATGAACAGGATGAAGTCGCGGCACGTCGCGGGATCCCATCGACCCGCGCCGATGCCCATGAGGCCGCGGCAGTCCACGTCCGGGACGGGGATGATCGCGGTCGGCGGCGTCACGAGCGGGACTTCGCTCCCGTCCAACGGGGGGTAAAGGAGGATCGGCGGCGGAGGCAGGTCGACGCGGTACGGTCGGGCGGCCCCGTTCTCGCCGGGCGCGGCGTCGTACGGAATCATGCGCGCCGGTGGACAGGGGGCAGACCCGCAGGCGGAGACGTGGAGGAACCAGGGTCGCTCGCCGCCGCCGGGCGTGCTGACGAGCGGCTGCTTCGAGCTGAAGCCATCGAGCTCGATGAGCGACGTGGCCTTGGCCGTCGCCTTGCTCCTGTCGAGTTCGGGAATCGCCGCTTCGTGCGTCGCCATGACCCACCACGTCGAGCGCGTCGCGGCCTCGTCGAGCCATGGGACGAGTCGCTGGTCCGAGGCGCCGAGATAGTTGCCGGTCGCGACGTTCAGGAGCGCAACGCGGCTCTTGCTCCAAAGCGGCGCGGAGGGACTCCAATGGACGGGGTCGACGACGATCCAGGTCTCCTCGGCCCGAGGCGTGCCCTTGCGGAGCGTGGCGTCGGCCGAGAGGTAGGTTTCCGACGCTCCCGTGGAACGGAGATGGACGCGGTCGCCGTACTCGAGGAAGAGAAGGGAGGA
Organism: Candidatus Thermoplasmatota archaeon; assembly: GCA_035540375.1. NCBI lineage: Archaea > Methanobacteriati > Thermoplasmatota > Thermoplasmatota archaeon. Next base: position 14,893 of record DATLGO010000078.1, on the reverse strand, counting down.
CGGCGCGTGGGCGGAGACGATCGCGAACGAGAGGGCGGACCCCTTGTCTTTCGTGAAGCGCTGACCGGAGGCGATGAACGCGCCCTCGCGGTCGTTCACGAGGACGACGCCTTCGCCGCTCACGAGCGGCACGGTGCCGGGGCGCCCGAGATCGATGACCTTCCAGCGCGTCTGGACGGGGTGACCCGGGTCGGCGCGAAGGCTCTCGTGGAGATAACGCGTGCGTTGGAAGCTCGTGCCGTCCGAGTCCTGCTCGACGAGCCGGAACATGGCTTCGCCGCCGCTTTCGACCGGCATGAGGGCCGTGCCCCATGGGTTCTCCACGACCCAGCTGACGCGGCCCTGCGGGCCCGTGCCGTCGAGCTTCCAGTTGAGCTTCGACTTGTCGGCCGTGTCCGCGCCGAGCCAGGTGGAGCCGGCCTCGGGCGCGATGCCGATCACGTCCTCGAAGAAGAGGCGCGCCCGGTTGCCGGGCTCCGAGCGGAGGATCGGGACCCACTGCTCGTCGATGCCCTGGGCACTCTTCAGCGTGACCGCGCCCCCGGCCGCGCGCGAAAGGTTCCCGCCCCCGAGGTGCTCGAGGACGATGACGTTGCGCATCTGGACGGGCTTCGCGTTGCTTTCGAGGCCCATCGGCGGGAGGAAGCTCCAGCGCTCGTAGAAACTGCCGACGCCGTCCATGCGCGCGTCGACCGTGCCGAAGCGGCCCTTGTGGTGCGAATCCCAGAAGCCGCGCAGGAGCCACGCGCCCTGCGGTTCGGGCGAGGTGCGGATCTGGAACCGGTCGCCGGGCTTCACGGGCCGGACGCTCGCGGGGTTCTCGGGGTCGACGAGCGTCCATGCGTATGGCGTCGTCGTGGCGGCATCCACCTTTGCGCCCTGGGTGTTGTGGCTCGTCGGGGCGGAGGCCGGCGCCTGCGCGGAGAGGTACGTGCCATGCCTCGACTTGAGCGCGATGGGGTCGCGCAGGCGCAGGACGCCGTCGGCCGACGCCGCGCCCACGGGCTCGAGGATCCAGTTCTCCCACGAATGCGTCCCGGCGCCCTCCGCGACGACCTTGTACGACTGGAACGTGTCCGTCGCGACGAGGCCGAAGCCGTTGTCGTTCATGACGCGCACCGTGTCGCCGTAGTGCAGCGCCTGCTGGGGCACGGCCCCCGCGAGGAGCCGGATGGACACGCCGTCGATGCGACCGCCGTCGGGACTCCGGAGATTCACGACATCGCCGTCGCGGACGTAGCCCGAGCCAGGAAAGTCTCGGCTGTAGAGGCGCCAGCCGTCCGGAACGATGGAGACGGAGTCGACGGCCTTCGCGCCGCCGGGCGCGCCGACGAGGCGCGCGCCCTTCGCGTCGAGGATGTCCACGCGATCGCCGTAGCGGAACGGCGCGCGGGGGTCGACGTTCACCGCGGCCTCGAGGCGGAAGGCGTCACGCGTGCCGGGCACGTGCGAGACGCCGCCCGCCGCGACGCGCAGGGCCCCGCGGCCTTCGGTCTCGAACGCGACGAGCGCGCCCGGCGAAATCGTCGCGCCGCGCTCGGAGGCGGGAACGCCTTCGATGACAAACGTTCCGAGCGGCTTCGCCTCGCCGTGTCCGCCGAAGGCCTTGCTGTCGTGGTCGTCGAGGATGCGGATGGTGCTGCCGTAGGTGACCTCGCCCGCGCCGTCGAGCCGGAAGCGGACGATGCGGTTCTCGTCGAAGCTCTCGGGATTGCGCCCGGGCGAGGGGATGCTCGCGCGCGTGAGGCCGTCCTTCGTTGTGCAACCCGCAAGCGTCACGCCGCAGTAGGCCGTCTCGACGAAGCGTCCGTGCATCGTGCGGAGGAACACGACCTGGCCGTTGTTGACGTTCTTGCGGTGCGTCGTCCCCTTCTCGTCCACGAGAACGAACGTCGACCAGGGCGACTCGCGCGTCCCATCGCGCTTCACGCCGAAGTCAGAGGCTCTGTCGAGGGCTTCGAGGTAGCGCGTCGTGCCCGTTGCGCGCAGCTTCACCGGGTCGCCGTACCGGACTTGGCCCGTCGTCGGCGGGTCGGCGGGCGCGAGCGCGGGGGCCTCGAGCGTCCAGCGGACACTTGCGCGGTTCGAGGTCGTCGTCAGCTTCGTCGCCCCCGCTTCGACGTGGATCGCGAGGCCGCGGCTCGGCTTCTCGATCACGATGCCGAGACCCGGCTTGATCGGAACGCGCGTTTCGCGTGGGCCGCCCGCGATGTTGATCGCGAAGGTCGAATCGCCGCCGGCATCCGTCGCCGTGAATTCGATCCGATTTCCGGCCATCGTGAGGTAGCGGCCCAGACCGTCCTGGATGACCACGTGGTCGCCCGTCCATAGCGCGCCGCCGTGGTCGGGGTCGGCGCGGAGACGGATGAAGAATCCCGACTGGGGGTCGTCGCGGGCGGCCGTCGCGGCGTGCGGCACGTCGGTTGTGAGCGCGGTCCACTGCGCGAGACCATATCCCGTCGAGAGGACGACGTCGTCCCGGGCGCGAATGGCGCCCGTCGCGTCGGGCACGCCCGAGGCGACGCCGTCTTCGACGACGCCCACGCTGTACGTCTCGTACGCGGACGCATCCTCGTTGCGCACGCCGCCGACGTCGAAATGATTCGCGTCCCGCTGCGCTGCGAATGCGGCGAAGCCATTCTCGCCCTTGAGCATCACGCGGTCGCCCGCGCCGATGACGGCCGCACTCGAGAGGTCCGAGGGGTGGGCGAGCGTCCACAGGACGTCACGCCAGTTGTGGAGACCGAGTTCGAGACTCCGGTTCACGGGGTCCATCCCGATGAACGCCCCGAGGCTGCGCGCCACCATCACGCGGTCGCCGTAGCGCAGCGGGCCCGTGAACGTCGGCTGCCCGACGCGCCACACGAAGAAGTCCGTGCTCATCGGCGACCCGTCGTCCACGTCGACGAGCGTCGCGTTCTCGCCCGTGCCGAGCGCGAGGAAGCGACCGAAGTGCGTGAGAAGCCGCATGGAGGACCCGCCGCGCAGGTGTTCGCCCTTGGGGCGGTCCTCCTCGATGGGCGAGAACAGGCGCCACGTCTCGTACTCGTAAGGGACGCGGGCGCGGGCGCTCACGCGCTCCTTGTCGGATTCGGCGTTCAGGTAGAATCCGGTCGCCTCGTTGCGAAGGGCGACGCTGTCCGTGAGGCGCACGGCGTCGCGCGAGGCGCGGTCCAGCGGGTTCACGAGGGTCCACCGTTCCGTCCCGTTCGCGAGCGCGCGCGGCTGCATCGCGAGGCGCCCGTCCCGGTGGCCCGCAAGCTGCAGTTCGCCCTCGGGCCCGTCGAGCGCGATCGCGCGATAGTCGAACGTCACGACATCGCCGAAGCGGAACCGGCCGGTCCCGTTCGCGCGCTCCATCGTCCAGCGCCAGCCGTCCGCCGGATGGTTCCCCTGGACGACGGTCGACCCGCGCGTCGGGTCCGTCGCGAAGCGCAGGTAGGTGCCGAACCAGCTCTTGAGCTCGACCTGCGCCTCCGGCGCGGCGGGCACGCCTTCGCCCGTCGGCGACGGCGGCGCGGCGGCGCTTCCCGCGAGGTCGAGCTTCACGTTCGCCATCGCGGCAGGCTTCGGGATCCAGTACGCATCGAAGGACGGGAGCGCGTCGACGACGATTCCGCCCGCCGAGGCGAGCGTGAGGTAGGCGCCGTCGAGCGCGCTCGCAAGCGCGATCGGCTGCGACGGTACGACGAGCGAGCCCGAGAGGTTGTACACGTGCGACACGACCCATCGGTCCGAGGTGGCGGCCCCCGCGGCCGCGGCGCCCCCGCCCGCGAGGACGTCGAGCGCGAGCCGCGCGACGCCGTCGACGATCTCGACCGGGACCGCGAGCACGTCGTCGCGGCCGTCCACGCGCACGAGGCGCCGTCCGTCGAGGCCCGTCACCACGACCTCGTCGCCGTAGCGCATGACGGGATAGTCGCGGTTCTCCTCCTCCCATCCGAGCGGCTTCGCGAGCGTCACGACCTGGAGCGCGGCGAGGTCGGCCGCGCCCACCGGTCCGACGGACACCGGCCCCGCGCCGGCGGCGGGGAGCGTGAGGAGCCCGCCCGCGAAGGCCGCGAGATTCACGGTCATGCCGACCGAGGTCGCAACGGCGGTCGCCTCGAAGGGGTCGAGAGGCGGAAGGCCGCCGAGCGGGACGTCGCCGGCGCCGAGGAGCGGCGGGCCCGTCACCGTCGGCGACACGCAGCCGGAGAGCAGGAAGATCAACGTCACGAGATACGCAAACGCTCGCCCGCTCGCCCGCACCCGGGACTAACACCCTGGATGATATAAAATTCAGCGAAAAACAGGGGGTCTCCAGGGTGCGCGCGGGGGTCGCCCTTCGGCCACAACCCTGACGCCGCGCGCCTTCCGAATCCGCCGCATGAGCGCCAAGGAATGGAAAGTCGGCGACCACGTGGCGTGGGACCACGCCCAGGGCACGAGCGAGGGCCGCATCGTGCGCATCGCGAAGGAGCCGGGAACGATCGAGGATTTCCGGTACGTCGCGAGCGAGGACGACCCCCGCTACATCGTGGAGAGCGGATCGACGGGCGCGCGCGCGGCGCACAAGGGCGAGGAGCTCCGGGAGGCCGACTGATGGACGACGGCGAGAAGAAGGAGATCCGGAAGGATTTCCGCGAGGCCGTGAACATGAGCCCGTCGGACCTCGAAGCGTGGCTTCAAACGGAGGAATCGAAAAGCGTGGGCGCGAAGGACGCGCCGGGCGCGGAAAGCGTCGGCCACGCGTCGGGACGCCGCATCATCGACATCCTGCGCAAGACGAAGGACGACTACACGGACGACGACTACGCGCACATGCGGAAGGTCGTCGGGTACGTGCATCGCCACATGGCGCAGAGGCCCGAGGGGGACGTGACGGACACAGACTGGCGGTTCAGTCTCATGAACTGGGGACGGGATCCGACGGGGTGAGTCAGCGGCGAGGGCGTTCAGCCATCGATCGCTCGGCTTCTACGAGCATGCGTTCGATGCGACGCTGGGCTCGGTTGTCCTGAATCCTGTGCACGAGGAACAGCGCGCCCATGATCGCCGCGACCGCGCCAACCGCGTAACCCATCCACTTTACGACTTCCGCGTGGGGAAGGAGCGAGTCCGGAGAATCAGCATAGCGGTGGGTATCGCTTTCGGGATACATGACGTCCAACGGATCGTCCGAGTGGGGAAGGCCGAGGGCGTGGCCGAACTCGTGGATGGCGGTGTCGCGCATGGCATCATAGCTGCGGTGGCGAACCTCAAGGACCGCAGTGCCAGGCGGCACTTCTTGGTAGAGTGCAAGCCGAACGATTCCGCGATGGCTGCGGTTAACGCCATATCCGCCGCATCCGACACCGATTTCGAGTCCGCAGTGCAGGGTTGCGGCGGGATCGAATCGAACGACGAGGTCAGATTCGTTCAGTGACGGCGACAGACTGAACGTCACGTTCCAGCGGATCGCGCCGTTCCCTCCGTTTTCCCAGTAGGCCATGGCCTCACGGACGGTGTCGAGGTAAGTTCGGGTCTTCGCGGTCAGGTTCCCTTCGTCGAGCCAAACCCGGATCGGCGTCCGGTCATACGGATTATAAGCGCCATTCGGCCAAACGGGTTCATCGGATTCCGCGACGGCGCTGGGCCAGGCAAGGAAAACAAGGAGGGCCGCGAGGAGCCGCCGCATGGGGGAACGATATCAAAATTGCGGGCGGGGGCCTTCAATGCTTTCCTCCCCGCAGGCGCGATCTGGAATTCGAATCGGAAAAGGAGGATCGCGCAGGTGTGCGAAGTGGACGCGGCGAGATTTGAACTCGCGGCCTCTCCCATGCCAAGGGAGCGATCTACCGCTGATCTACGCGCCCGAACGCGGCTGATCGGTCACGCGACGGCGACCGATTTCGACCCCCTCGCGGAGGCCAGTGGGCTTGGGCGGATTCGAACCGCCGACCACCTCCATGTCAAGGAGGTATCATAACCACTAGACCACAAGCCCGGTGTGGATTTTCCGCAGGACCGGGGGGTCCTGGGGCAAGCGACGATGGCATTTCCCCTATTTCAAGGGCACGGTGAGCCCCGCGCGGGCGGCGCGCGCCCGGCGTCACCGCACCGGCTCGAACGTCTCGATGACGCCCGCGCGGCGCGAGAGCTCCGCGAGGGCCCGGTGGTAATTCTCGGGCGGGCCCTCGAGGAGGTCGCGCGCGGGTTCGAGGACGAAGTTCGCGCCGTCCTCGTCGAGGCCGCTGAAGCGCCACGCCTGCGTCTGGGCGGCGCCGAGCGCCTTGAGGAACGCGAGGGCGACCGCGCGCTCCTTCGCGGGGCGGTCGCCTGCGAGAAAACGCAGGAGGTCGTCGCGGCCCTTCGCGCGGTAGAGGCGCGCGGCCTTGTCCGCGAAGGCGGGAAGCGGCGGGAGCGCGGCGTAGCGCGGGAGCGCGGCTTCGACGCGGGCGCGGCCCGCGAGCGCGTCGGCGCGGCGCAGGACGTCGGGGATCTCCGCCGCGGTGGATTCCGCGCGGTGGAGCTTCGCGGCCTCTTCGCCGCCGATGGCCGCGAGCGCGGCGCGGCCGCGCTCGGGCCAGACGGCCTCGAGGACGCGCGCGACGCTCGGACGGTCGAGGACGACGACGGGCTTCGTGTGGTCGTCGAGCGCGGCGGCGAGCGCGTGGCGCTCGAGGGGCGTCGCGTCCAGCGCGGTCGCAAGCGCGTCGACGTCGCGGCCGTAGTCGGTGCGGCCCGCGACGATCCTGAGCCCGGACCCGGCTTCGAGCGTCGCCGCGAGGCGCGAGCGCGCGTCGGCGAGGAACGCCGCGTCGTTGAGGCCCAGCTTCAGGTAGCGCTCCTCGACGTCGCGCGGCGTCGAGGCGGCGGGCGCGGCGTCCCCTGCGCGCGCGCCGGCTTTCGCGAGGGGCGCGAGACGGACCTCGGCGCGCCAGTCCTTCCAGGGCGAAGGCATGGAGACGTGGACGTACACCTCGGCGAGGCTGTTCCCCTCGTCGTCGAGGCAGTCCTCGCAGAGCTCGATCGCGACGCCCGCGCTCTTCCAGGTGAGGACGACGAGGTCGCGGTCGCCCGCGGCCGCGTGCGGGCAGCGCGCGAGCGCGGGGTTCGCGGCGTCCCGGCGGGCGCCGAGGGCGTCGAGCTTCTCGTCCACGAAGGCGGCGGGCGGGCGCGGCTTCGCGCCCGTGCAGACGAGGCCATCCTCGAGGCTGTACACGTGGAGCCCGCGCCGCTTCACGTACGGGAAGACGGAGAGGAGGCGCAGCTCGCGGTCCGTGTGGTGCTGGAGGCCCGCGAGGACGTGCGGCGTGGCCTTGCCGCGCAGCGCGTAGCTCACGACGGTGCCCGTGGGCAGCTTGAGGTTCGCGAGGTACGCGAGCTTCGTCTCGGAGGCGACGAGGAGCGTGGCCGCGTAGCCGCGCGCGATGCGGTTCCCTTCGCGTCGCGCGGCCTTCTGGAGCTTCGCCGCGTCCTCGCGGTGCGCGTGGATGCGGCGGACGGCCTTCTCGGCGGCCTTGATGGGGGAGAAGAGGACGCAGCCGCCCTCGCAGCGGGGGACGGCGCGTTCGGGGTGGTCGAGGAGGGCGCGGGCGTGGGCGAGGATGACCGCCTCTTCGGCGCGGCCGGCGGAGCGGATGGAGCTCCGTCGGGCCTTCCTCGCCATCGCCACCGCCTTAGTGGACCTTCGGCGACTGCTTGCGGCGCGCCTTGGCCTTGTGGCTCACCGCGCGCACCATGCGCTTCGCGCTCTTGCCGAAGCCGCAGGCGGCGCAGTAGCGCTTGGAGGCGTGGAAGCTGTGGCGACCACAGCGGCGGCAGCGCACATGCGTCTTGGAGTTGCGCTTGCCGAGTGACGGGGTACCCTTGGACATGGAGAACGATCTCCCGGAACGGGCCGAAGAAGGGGCATGGCCTATTTATGGCTTGCCGTCGCCGGGAGCCGGTCTCGCGCGTGACCCCTTCGGGGCCGCCTGCCCGGACCCGTCGAAGGTCGCGGCGTCGGCGGCCTCCCGCGCCTCCGCGAGCTTGTCCGCGAGGAGCTTCAGGACCGCTTCCCGGTTGAGGACGTCCGAGGCGTCCGCGAGGACCAGGTTCTGGTCCGCCTCCTTGCGCAGCAGGATGTCGATCATCCGCTCGTCGATGGTGTCGGGCGTCACGAAGAACTCGACGAGCACCGGCCGGTCCTGCCCGATGCGGTGGACCCGGTCCATCGCCTGCGCGTGCGCGGCGGGGGTCCAGCCGAAGTGCACGAAGAGGACGTGTCGGGCGGCCGTGAGGTTGATGCCGATGCCGCCGGCCTCCATCTGGGCGAGGATCACCTGGTGCCTGCCCGCCTCGCCCAGGGTGCGCGCGATGGCCTGGCGCTCGCGCGGGGGCGTCTCGCCCGAGAGCATGCGGGCCTTGTCGCCGAGCGCCTCGGCGAGCTTCCGCAGGGGCTCGAGGTAATGGCTGTACACCACGACGCGCTCGCCCGCTTCGAGAAGCTCCTCGACGCGTTCGAGCACGGCGGGCACGCGCGCCGTCGAGAGGTGCTGTCGGAGCGCGTGGAGCGCGGCGAACACGGCGACGTCGGTCCTGCGCTCGCGGATCGCCTCCTCGGCGCGCGTCTCGAGCCGCCGGTAGGCGACGAGGTCCTCCGGGGCGAGGTCGTGCCGCCGCACCGAGATGGTGCGCGGCGGCAGCTCGGCGAGGACCTCCTCCTTGCGACGGCGGAGCACGACGTCGGCGGTCGCGCGCTGGATGAAGTCCGCGGTGGCTTTGCGGACCTGCGGATACTTGTTGAAGAGGTCGGGGTCGACGACCCACGTCTCCTGGAAGCTCGCGCGCGACGTCCACCGGAGCGCGTCGACGTGGCGCAGAAGCTCGTAGAAATCGGCGATGCCGTTGACGAGCGGCGTGCCGGTGAGAAGGATGCGGCGCGTCTGGGGGAGGGCGCGCGCGAGCTGGGCGCGCTGCGTCTCGGGATTGCGCACGAGATGGGCCTCGTCGAGGATGAGCACCGCGCGGTCGGCCGGGTCCACGAGGTCGTCGGGAAGCGTGCGCATCGAATCGTACGAGGTGATGACGAAGCGCGCGTCGCGCGGCCCTATCGCGCGTCGCTCGTGCCAGACGCACGCCATCTCGCCCGTGAAGCGGACGACCTCCTCCGCCCAGTTGTAGAGCACGTTCGCGGGTCCGACGACGAGCGCGCGCTCGTTCGCGGCCGCGACGGCGGCGATCGCCATCACCGTCTTCCCGAGACCCATCTCGTCCGCGAGGACTGCGTTGAGGTTGCGCGAGAGGAGGAACTTGACGCCGTCCTCCTGGTAGTGCCGCAGGTGCCCGCGGAAGCGCGGAAGCTCCGCCGGAAGCTCGACCGTCGGCGTCGGACGGCGCGCAAGCGGCTCGAGCCGGCGCGCGGCGTCGCGCAAGCTCCTGAGCGTCTCGAACGCGCGCCACACGTCCTCGCTCGCGACGCCGACGACGAGCGACGAGAGTTCGCGCTTCTCGTCGGCTTTCGCGGCCGCCTGCCGGCGCTCGGCCTCGGCGCGCAACTTCTCGATCGCGGCGTCGAGCGTCGCGACGTCGCGCCGGGCCTCGGTCGCGAAACCCGGCCGTTCCGCCGCGAAGGTCGCGAGCTTCACGCGCGCGGCGCGCAGGACGGTCGCGGCCTGGAGGGGTTCCTCATGCTTCGCGAGGTCGAGGACGGTCGCGACGTCGACGGGACGCTCCGACTCGTACGCCTGGCGGGCGGATCCGCCGCCGACGACCGCCTCCCCGGCCTCGGGCTCGAGCCGCCAGCGGAGCATGCGGGCAGCCTTCTCGAGCTTCGGGAACATGTCCCGCGGGATCCAGCGCCGGAACTCGAGGGACGTGCGGCTCACGGCCTCGGACTGGGTCTGGACGCCCCAGCGCGCAAGCGTCTGCCAGAGGCGCGTCTCGTTCTCCACGCGGTCGCCGATCGCGACGTAGACGCGGTCGCCCTGGGCGCGGTACCGGAGGAGCACGCGGCCGCGAGGGCCGCCCTCCCTCATGAATCGAACGCCGTCAACCGACGATCTTGGACATCACGTAAGCGTCCTCGCCGTCCGCGTAATACCGGTCGATGACGCGTTTCCGCTCGAATCCGAGACTCTCGTAGAGGCGGATCGCGGGCTCGTTCGCGACCCGGACCTCGAGATTGATGCGCCGGATCCCGCTTCGCGCGAACCGCTCCTCGAAAAGGCGGCAGAGCCGCGACCCGACGCCGAGCTTGCGGTGGCGCGGGTCCACGGCAAGGATGAGGATGCGCGCTTCGTACGCCCGCTCGACGACGCCGAGGAGGAAACCGAGGATCCCGTTCGGGCCCTCGGCCACGATGAATCCGTCCGGATAGAGGTCTCCGAGCTGGAGGAAGAGCCCGCCGTCGTACGACTCCTGGAGGCTCGCGTTCGCGAGCCGCACGACGTCGAAGAGGTCCTCGTGCTCGAAGTTCCGGAAATGGATCATGAGCACGCCCTTGAGACGCCAAGCGGGCGAAAAACCTTGCCGGAATCCCCCGACGGCCGGGCCAGGCGCACGTTCTTCATCCCGGCCGCGCCTTGCCGCGCGTGACCCCGGACCCGCTCGACGCGCCCGTCCTCGTCGCCTTCCCCGGGGCGCGCCGCGTCGCGGAGGTCGCGGCGGGGCGGCGGTTCGATCTCGCGCTCGCCTTCGCCGAGCGCGGCGCGGACGTCCTCGTGACCGACGTCGATCCCGGCGTCCTCGAGGCTCCTTCGCCGCTTCGCGCGGCCCTCGACGACCTCGTCCGCCCCGACCGCGCGCTCTACGCGGGATCCGATCTCGTCGTCGCGCGCCGCCTCCCGGAGGAGCTGCAGCGCGCCGCCTGGGCGCTCGCGCGCGACCTCGGGGCGCCGCTCGCCTTCCGCCCGCTCAAGGACGAGGAAGGGGAATGGGGGCCCGCCCGCGTGCGGAGGCTCGCGGGCGGCTGGCGCGTGCTCGCGCGGTCTTGAGGGCGCGACCGCGGCCCGCCGCGCGAGGGCCGGCGCGGTCAGCCCGCGGCCGGCAACCTTTAAGAGGACCCGGACGAACGACCGCGGGCTGGAGCCTCGCGCTTGACCAGGGTCCGCCTTCTTCCCGTCCTCGCCCTCGCCGCGCTCCTTGCGGCCGCGCCTCTTGCGGCGGCGCTCGGCGCCTCGACCGCGGTCCTGCGCGTGCGCGGCCACGACGGCCTCGGCGTCGAGACGCATCTTCCCGCGATCACCGGCGCGGGCGTCACGGTGGCCGTGCTCGACACGGGGGTCGACGTCGAGCATCCCACCTTCGCGGGCGCGTTCCTCGCGGGCCTCGACGTCTCTTCCCCCTGCTCGAATCCCGTCTCCGATCCCGCCGGAACGGACGCGACCTGCTACGCGGCGCGCGACGTCTCGACCGCGCCCGACGACACGAACGGGCACGGCACGCACGTCGCGTCCATCCTTCTCGGTCGCGGCGACGCGGCGGGCGGCGTCCCGAAAGGCGTCGCGCCCGGCGCGAAGCTCGTCGTCGTGAAGATCGCGCCTTCGCTCGCTTCGCTCGAAAGCGGCGGGCTCCTGCGCGGCCTCAAATGGATCGAGGAGTTCAACGCGGGCCGCACGCGGTTCGGCCAACCGACCGGGGCCGAGCGCGTGCGCGTCGTCTCGGTGAGCTTCTCCACGCACGCCCCGGGCTCGACGAGCTCGCCCGAGGCCCAGGCGATCGACCGCCTCTCGGCGGCGGGCGTCGCGGTCGTCGTCGCCGCGGGGAACTGCGGCCCGGCGCCCTCGAGCGCCGACCGGCAGCTTTGCGGCGGGGACACGGGCTCGAACCGCGTCGGGAACCCGGGCATGGCCTGCGCCGCGATCACCGTGGGCGCGGTGGACGACGGCGGCTCGAAGGATCGCGCGGACGCGACGCTCGCGGGCTTCTCCTCGCGCGGGCCCGGCGGCGCCTCGACGTGCCCGGGGGCGATCAAGCCGGACGTGGTCGCGCCGGGCGTCGCGATCACGGGCGCGAGCCATGACGCCGTCCCGGGGGCCGCGCGCGGCGCGCGCGAATCCTCCGGCACGAGCCAGGCGACGCCGCACGTCGCGGGCATCCTCGCCCTCATGCTCCAGGCGAACGCTTCCCTCGCGCCCGCCGACCTCAAGCGCCTGCTCGCCTCGACGGCGACGCTGCCCGATGGTTCGCGCCCGCCGAATCCCCGCCCCGACTGGGGCCACGGCCTCGTCGACGCCTTCGCGGCGGTGCGGGCCGCGATGGGCGGCAACAAGCCGCCGCGCGTCTCGCTCGTCACGGACGCGGCGCACGGGTCCGTCCCCGTCGGCACGCGGGTCGTGTTCGACGCGAGCGGGTCCACGGACGACCTCGGCATCGCGTCCATCGCGTGGCGCTTCGACGACGGCGTCCGTGCGTCGGGTCCGCGCGCGAACCGCACGTTCGACACGCCGGGCGCGCGCTCGGTCGAGGTCGCGGTGACGGACCTCGAGGGGGCCGTCGCGCGCGCGAACGCCACCATCCGCGTCATCGCGCCCGACCGGACGACCGACGAGCCTCCCGTCGCGCGATTGACGTTCGAGCCCTCCGCCGTGGTCGTCGGCGAGCCGGTGGTCTTCGACGGCCGCGCCTCGACCGACGACGTCGGCGTCGTCGAGTGGTCCTGGGACGTCCACGACGACGGGACCGTCGACGCGCGCGGCGAACGCGTCCGTTGGACCGGATTCGGCGAGCCCTCCGTCGTCGTCGTGCGCCTCACGGTGCGCGACACGCTCGGTCAGGCCGCGACCGCCGTGGGGACGCTCCTCGTCGAGCGAGCCCCCGTCGAGGACCCCGCGCCCGCGACGCCGAGCGCGCCGCGCGACGCGACGCCGCCCACGCTTTCCATCGTCTCGCCCGAGGACGGCGCGCGCCGCCTCGAGGGCGAAATCCTCGTTTCGTGGCGCGCGGGCGACGACGCGGTCCGCGTCGTCGTGTGGCTCGACGACGTCGCCGTCCACGAGACGGACCGCGGCGGCGCGGGCCGCGTCGCGCTTCGCGCTTCGGCGGGACCGCACACGCTCCTTCTGAAGGCCTGGGATGAGGCCGGCAACGCGGCGATCGCGCGGGCCTCCTTCTCCGCGTACGCCGCCGAGCCGCTCGAGCCCGCGGACGCCGGCGAGCCGGACGTCGAGCCCGCGCCCGCGCCGAGGGGCGTGCCGGGCCCCGCGCTCCTTGCGATCGCGCTCGGACTCGCCGCGGCCGCGCGGCTCACGCGTCGCCGGTGAAGCGCTTCACGTCCGCGGTCGTTGCGCCGAGCGCGTAGAGGAGCCCGCGGATGTTGGACTTCGAGATCGACCCGTCCGCCGCGCGCTTGAGGATGTCCTTCGCGTTGAACGCGATTCCGAGGCCCGCGTTGCGGATCATGACCTGGTCGTTCGCGCCGTCGCCGATCGCGACGACCTCGTCCCGCGTGAGGCCTTCGAGCGCGGCGAGCTCGCGGAGGATCTCGCCCTTGCGCGCCATGTCAATGATGCCGCCCACGACCTCGCCCGTGACGACGCCGTCCTTGATCTCGAGCTCGTTCGCGAACGCGTGGTCGAAGCCGAGGTCGCGCTTCAGGCGATCCGTGAAGAACGTGAAACCGCCCGAGATGAGCGCGAGGCGGAAGCCCATCGCCTTGAGCGTCGTCACGAGGTCGAACGTGCCCGGCGTGAGCTTGAGAGAATCCGCGATGCGCTCGAGGTCCTCGACGCGCAGCCCCTTGAGGAGCCGCACGCGGGCCTTGAGCGCCTCCTGGAAGTCGATCTCGCCGCGCATCGCCTTCGCGGTGATCTCGGAGACGACGGACCCGACGCCCGCCGCGTGCGCGAGCTCGTCGATGACCTCCCCGTCGACGATCGTGGAGTCCATGTCGAAGACGACGAGCCGCTTGCGCGTGCGGAACATGCTGTCGGGCTGCACGACGGCGTCCACGCCGACGCGCTCGCACGTCGCGCGGAGGTCGTGACGCAGGCGCTCGAAGTCGACGCCGCGCACGTCCGCGAGGATGTCGAACGCCATGAAATCGCCGCGCGCGACGTGGTGCAGGCGCTCGATGTTCGCGCCCGCCTGCGCGAGCGTGGACGCGATCGCGTGCATGACGCCGGGCTTGTCGGACCCCACGATCGTGATGACGCGGAGGTCCTTGTCGACGCGGCTTGCGGCGGACTCGGGCCGCTCGACTTCGGCGCGCACGTCGAGGCCGAGGTCTCGGCCGCGCATGCTCAGCTCGTAGGCGAAGCGGTAGGCGTCGAGGCCCGGGGGCAGGTTCTCGGGCTCGACGAGCATGAACATGGAGAAGAGGCCCGCGATCGAGGACTGCTCGACGTGGACGATGTTGCCGCCGAGGTCGGTGACGGTCCCCGAGAGCGCGGCGATGAGGCCGCGCCGGTCGCGACCGATGGCCGAGACGGCGATGACCTCGCCCGGGCGCGCGCGGGGGTCCATGACGCACGCGGAACGGGCGGCGTCCTATATGGCGCTTTTCCAACGGCCGGGGGACGCGCGCCTCAGTACACGATCTTGATGTCGAGCGTGTAGCGGTAGAGGCCTTCCGGAAGGTCGGCCGCGCCCTCCTTCTGCGGGAGGATCGCGACGGTCCAGTCGCCGAGGTTGACGGCCTCCGCGGGCGAGATGTCGAGGGTGAGCGTCGTGCCCGCCGCGCCGCGGTGCTTCGCCGACTTGACGACCGTGTTGTTCTGGTCCTTGACCTCGAGCACGATGTTCGCGATGCCCGCGGCCGCGGGGTTGTTGTCGTACCCCGAGATGGCGAGCTTCACGGTGAAGGATTGGAAGGTGTTCGCCTCGACGGGCACGGACCAAGGCGTCCGGGCCTCGTTGCTGTTCTTCGAGACGGTCACGTTGACGTTCTGGGGCTTGGGGCCCGCCGGGGGGTTGCTGTTGTTGCCGCCCGTCGGCGAGGTCGGGGGCG
>DATLGO010000077.1 GCA_035540375.1 Candidatus Thermoplasmatota archaeon | reverse complement strand
ACGCGGGTTTGGGTCGGGGGTCCAGGGGGCGGCAGCCCCCTGGCGCTGGGGGGAGGCCGCGGCGTCACGCCGCCGCGGCGAGCCCGACCCGCAGGTCGGGCGAAAGTCCAGAGAGGGGGCGCGCGCAGCGCCCCCACTCTGGCACGGAGTGACACGAGCCGAGGTCGCGCCGCAGCGCGACCTCGGTGTGAAACTCGTGTCATGAAGTGCACCGCTGAAAGCCCCGAACCCGACAGGCGCAACCTATTAGTAGAACCGCTGGTCTACCGGCCTCCGAGGGTGACCGCTTGGATCCTTGGGACGACTGGCGGAAACGCCGCAAGGCCATGGGCTTCCCCGACGACGTCTTCGCCGGGATGGAGGCCGAGATGGAGCGCATGCGGGCCATGATGAACCGCTTCCTCGAGGAGGCCTCGAAGGCCGCGGGGAAGGAGCCCGGCGAGCCCTTCGTCTACGGCTTCTCGATGCGCATGACGCCCGACGGCAAGCCCCAGTTCCAGGAGTTCGGGAACACGCGCCCGTTCACCCCCGCCGCGGCGGAGGGGCGCGAGCCGCTCACGGACGTCATCGAGTCGAAGGACGCGGTGAGCGTGACGGCGGAGCTTCCGGGCGTGGAGAAGAAGGACATCAACCTCCACGTCGCGGAGCGCAAGATCACGATCAAGGTCGCGGAAGGGCGCAAGTACCACAAGGAGATCGCGCTTCCGGCCGCGGTCGTGCCGGACTCGGCCAAGGCCACGTACAAGAACGGCATCCTCGACATCACGATCCGGCGCGCGGGCGGCCCCGACGATTCGGGCCACCGCGTGCAGGTGCAGTAGGGACTACACCAAGGAGAAGAACACCATGATGGGCAACCAACCCGTAATCATCCTGAAGGAAGGCACGCAGCGCACGAAGGGTCGCGGCGCGCAGTCGAACAACATCCTCGCCGCGAAGGCGGTCGCCGACGCGGTCCGCTCGACGCTCGGCCCCAAGGGCATGGACAAGATGCTCGTGGACAGCATGGGCGACGTCGTCATCACGAACGACGGCGCGACCATCCTCAAGGAGATCGAGGTCCAGCACCCCGCCGCGAAGATGATCATCGAGATCTCGAAGACGCAGGAGAGCGAGGTCGGCGACGGCACGACGTCGTCGGTCGTGCTCGCGGGCGCCCTCCTCGCGAAGGCCGAGGAGCTCATCGAGGACGTCCACCCGACGCTCATCACGCAGGGCTACCGCCTCGCCTCGCAGAAGGCGCTCGAGATCCTGAACGGCATCGCGATCACGGTCAAGGCCGACGACGCGGAGACGCTCAAGCGCATCGCCCGCACGAGCATGGCCTCGAAGGGCGCGAGCGTCCACAGCGACGTCCTCGCGGACGTGACCGTCAAGGCCGTCACGAGCGTCGCCGAGAAGAACGCGAACGGCACCTACACGGTCGACAAGGACTCGATCAAGATCGAGAAGAAGACCGGCGGCGCCGTCCAGGAGACGGAGCTCATCAAGGGCGTCGTCCTCGACAAGGAGCGCGCGCACAGCCGCATGCCCCAGTCGGTGAGGAACGCGAAGATCGCGCTCGTGAACGCCGCCCTCGAGATCAAGAAGACCGAGGTCGAGGCGAACATCGAGATCACGGACCCGAGCCAGCTCCAGGCCTTCCTCGACGAGGAGGAGCGGACCCTCCGCCGCTTCGTCGACCAGGTCAAGGGCACGGGCGCCACGGTCCTCTTCACGCAGAAGGGCGTCGACGACCTCGCCCAGCACTTCCTCGCGAAGGAGGGCGTGTACGCCGTGAAGAGCGTGTCCGAGAAGGACATGAAGAAGCTCGCGAAGGCCACGGGCGCGAAGATCGTGAGCAACCTCAAGGACCTCACGAAGGACGACCTCGGCCAGGCGGGCCTCGTCGAGGAGCGCAAGATCGGCGACGACAACCTCACGTTCGTCGTCGACTGCCCGACCGCGAAGTCGGTCACGATCCTCATCCGCGGCGGCACGGAGCACGTCATCGACGAGGTCGAGCGCACCCTCGACGACGCGATCGGCGTCGTCGGCACGGCCCTCAAGGACGGCAAGATCGTCGCGGGCGGCGGCGCCCCCGAGATCGAGGTCGCCCTCGGCCTCCGCAAGTACGCGGCGACCGTCGGCGGCCGCGAGCAGCTCGCGATCGAGGCCTTCGCGGACGCGGTCGAGGTCATCCCCCGCACGCTCGCGGAGAACGCGGGTCTCGACGCGATCAACGTCCTCGTCGACCTCCGCCAGGCCCACGAGAAGGGCCAGAAGACGGCGGGCATCAACCTCGACAACGGCAAGGTCGAGAACATGCAGAAGAACAACGTCGTGGAGCCGCTCCGCGTAAAGACGCAGGCGCTCCAGTCGGCGACCGAGGTCGCGACGATGATCCTCCGCATCGACGACGTCATCGCCGCAAAGGAGTTCAAGGCCCCCGCCGGCGGCGAGGGCGGGGACGGGGACTTCTGAGCGAAGCGAGGAAGGCCGCGTCCCCGCGCGCCCGAACCGCGTTCGGGCAAAGCGGCGACGGGGACTTCTGAGCCCCGCGCCGCCCCCCGCGGGCGGCGCGTCCATTCCTCTCACGCCTCCGGCGCGAGGCCGCATCCCGGGGCTCCGCGGTTGCCGCGGAGCCCGCTCCTTTTCTCCTTTGATCCCCCGCGAGCCTCGGCCCCGATCCTGGGATCAGGCACGTGATACCTTCATGACCCGCCCCGGACATGGGTGAGCGATTTGTCGCGCCTCGAATTCGACGTCGGGCTGCCCCTCGCGCTCTGGGTCGGCGGATTCCTTCTCCAGCTCGCGATCGCGGGATGGGTGCTCGTCCTCGCCCCACGGGAACCCCTCCACCGCGCGTTTGCGGCGCTGTTCGGGGCGAACGCCGTCTGGGACCTCCTCTGGGGTATCGGCAAGCTCGCGCTCAACCCCGCGACCGAGGCCTTCTTCTTGCGGCTCGTCGGCTACAGCATCGTCCCGACGTGCGCGGCGCTCCTCGTCTTCCTCTCGTATTATCCCGAGCGCCGGTTCCTCGCGAAGGTCCCCTTCGCATTCCCCGCGCTCGCGGCCGCCTCCGCGGTCGCGCTCGCGGTCCACGCGCTCGCCGTGCCGTTCTGGCACCACGTTCTCAGGAACGTCCTCGACCTCCTCTGGTTCCCCGTGCTCCTTGGCGCCGCGGTTGCGCTCGGCCTCGCGGAAGCGCGGCGGCCGCCCGCCGGGCGCGACCCTTCGAGGCTGCTCGTCGGGGCCGCCTTCACGCTCTACCCGAACTGGGTGTTCCTGGAGATCGCGACCGGGTCCTACGTGCCCACGAACCCGACGGAACCGCTTGAGATCGTTCCATGGGCGATCCACATGGGCACGTTCGTCGCCGCCGCGGTCTACGCGTTCCTCGCTTCCGTCGCCTGGCGCATCCCGTCGACCGGCCGCGGCACCGCGATCCTCCTCGCGCTCGTCTACGCTGGCCTCCTGGCTTCCGTCGCGTTCGAGCTTTCGGGCGTCGTCTCGATCCTGTTCGGGGCGATCCCCGCCTACGCCCTCGCGCGCCACCGCCTCTTCGACATCGACGTGCGGCTCCGGTGGGGGCTTTCGCGGGGCGCCGTCGCGGGGGTCATCCTGGCGGCGTTCTTCGTCGTATCCCAGCTCGCCGAGGCCTATTTTTCCGACGAGGTCGGCGGATTCGCGGGCGCCGCCATCGTCGGCCTGCTCCTCTTCTCCATCACCCCCCTCCAGCGCGCCGCGGAGCGCTTCGCGTCCGCCGCGGTCCCCGGACGAACGCCGGCCGAAGCCTCCAGGGGATCGACGCGCCTCGCGGAGGACGCCTATCGTCGCGCGCTGCGCCTCGCGCTGCGCGACCGCGTCCTCACGCGCGACGAGGAGCGCGAGCTCGCCCTCCTCGCGCACGACCTCGGCCTCCCGCCCGCGCGGGCCTTCGCGCTCCGGGACGAGGTCGAGGCCGCGAAGCCCGCCGCCTGACTCCCAAACCTTCATATCCCCCTTCAGGGTTTGCGATGCCCTGGTGGCCCCGATGGCGAAGCAGTCCTCTCCGGCGAAGAGCGAAGCGATCCAGTTCAACCGCTTCGAGCGCGCCCGCATCATCGGCGCCCGCGCCCTCCAGATCGGCATGGGCGCGCCCGTCCTCATCGACGTCGACCACGTCGTGGACCCCGTGAAGGTCTCCGAGGACGAGTACGCGCGCGGCGTCATCCCGGTGACCGTCGTCCGCCCCACGGGGCGCGCGATGCGCGACCGCAGCAAGGTCCGCGTCACCGCCGCGAAGTACCTCCGCTCGAACGTGCAGTAGACGTTCAACGCGGGGCTTCGCCTTCTCCTCGTTCCTCGACACGCCCGAGCGAAGCGGCCGATTCCCGGGCGTGCCGCGCCCAGACGCCTTCGAGCGCGTGCCGCATCGCGGCCGACGCGATCGGGTCGTGCGCGGGCGCGGCGCGCGGGGGCGACCGCGAGAGGGCGATCGCGAGCGCCGCGAGGCCGCCCCCCACGAGCACGCCGACGACGAAGATGCCGACCGCGAAGGCCGGCGTCACGCCGCGCGAGGGGATCGGGATCCCGGCCTCCCCCACGTAGCGGCTCGCGCGCGGCTCGGCGCCGTTCGCGGTGAGGTAGTCGCCGATGTTCGCGGTGACGCGCGCGAGGTTGTAGAACGAAAGCGCGTCGGCCGGTTGCGAGGCGACGAGGCTCTCCGCGAACTCGTAGTAGCTCACCGCGAGGACCGGCTCGGCGCCGCGGGCCCGCGCGGTCAGGATCGCGAGGCGCGCCTTCTCCTCCGCCGCCTCGATCTTCGCGACGGGGACCGTCGGCCCGTAGCCGGAAAGCTCGAGCGTCACCGAGGCGC
Organism: Candidatus Thermoplasmatota archaeon; assembly: GCA_035540375.1. Lineage (NCBI taxonomy): Archaea > Methanobacteriati > Thermoplasmatota > Thermoplasmatota archaeon. Next base: position 3,553 of record DATLGO010000077.1, on the reverse strand, counting down.
GGACCTCGCCTTCGAGCGCCTCGAAGAGCGCGGCGGCCGTGTACCCCGCGGCAAGGTCGCGCTCGCCGTCGGCGAGAGACTGCCGCGCGACCGCGAGCGCGGGCGGCGCGAGTCCTCCGGCGTTCATGAGGACCGCCTCGACGTACGTCACGGTCTCGGTCGCGCTATCGAGGGCCTCCCGCGCGCGGGCACGCAGGGCCTCGGCGCCGATCGGCGCGCCGGGCGGGAAGCTCCGGCCGATCTCGAGCCACCACTGGACGGTCTCGGCGCGCTCGGCGGCGTAGGCCGCGTCGTGGAGCGCCGCAAGGTACGCCGGGATCGCGGTGGCGTTTCCCGCGATCGACCGGGCGGAGGCGAGCAACGCCTCGGCCTCGGTCGCGCGCGTCTGCGCCGCGCCGAGCGACTCCACCTCGGCGAGGCCGTCAACGGACGCGGCGCGCGCGTCCCGCGAGGCGCGCTCCACGATGGTCGAGGTTTCCCGCAGGATGGCCGTTGCCGCCGAGGCCGGGGCCGGGGACGCGAAGAAGCGGGCGGCGTAGGCGATGTAGCGCGCCTCGATCGAGGCCTGGAAGCTCCTCGACGCCGTCGTGTAGTAGGTCTCGTTCGCGAACGCCTCGCGGGCGGACCGCATCGTCACGTCGGCGGAGGCGAGGCGCGAGGCGAGGTCGGGACGCGCTTCCGCCGGGATCGAGGGCGAGGCGAGGGCCACGCGCGCGGCCTCGACGTCCGCGCTCGCCTCGTCGAGGAGCGCCGTCGCGGCGGGCTTGAGGAGCGACTTGAAGCGCGCGTCCGTGACGTTGCCCGTCACGTTCGGCTTCTCGAAGACGTGCCCCGTCATGTGGCGGAGCGCTTCCTCCACGTCGGTCACGGGCTCGCAGGCGATCCGGAGGGCCTGGCGGCAGTGCGTCGCAAGCGGCGTCGGGGCGAAGCGCGGATCCGTCGGCGCGATGACGTCCTGCCCCGCCGGGAAGAGGAAGAGCGTCGCGCCCGCCTGCGCGGCCGCGAAGGCCTTGGCGGCGACGCCGCCCACCGGCCCGACGCCGCCGTCGGGGTCCACGGCGCCCGTCATCATGACCGACTGGTTCACGGTCCAGTTCTTGAGCGCCGCGACGGCCGCGACGGTCATGACGGCGCCCGCGCTCGGGCCGCCGATGATCGGCGAGGCGGACCGCACGACGAAGAAGAAATCCTTGTCGGAGACGGGGATGTCCGTGAGGCTGCTCGCCACGCGCACGGCGAGCCGCGCGGAGCCCTGCATGTCGAGCTGCGTGAGCGGGACGGTGTCGATGAAGATGTGTCCCGACCCCCCGTCCGCGACCGCCACGCTGATCGTCGCGACGGCCCCGACGAGGCCCGCGGGCGTCTCCTCGACCGCGATCGCGTTCACGGCGACGGGGGGCCTCAGCGTGAGCGCGCCCCCGCCCGCCTGGCCGACCGCCGGGGTCGCGGGGGCAAGAAGGACGACGAGCGCGAGAAGACACGCTGAAGCGCGGAACCGGCGCATCGTCGCACGCATCCGGTCCGCCGGATTTATCTCTTAGGGTCGCCTCCCTTGGGGCGTGGATGCGTCCTCGCCCGAGGCCTCGTCCGCGTTCGCGCCCGCCCGCGAAGCGCGCGCCGAGCGCCACCCGGTGATCCTCGTCCCGGGCGCGTTCGGCCAGAACCTCGTGTACTGGAACGTCATGCAGTACCTGCTCGAACGCGACGGCTTCCCCGTCTACAGCGTCACCTTTCCGCGGTTCACGTTTTCGGACCTGCGCGAATCCGCGCGGCTTCTTGCGGGCAAGGTGGGCGCCGTCGCGGCGTCGGAGTCCGCGGACCGCGTGAGCCTCGTCGGGCACTCGATGGGCGGCCTCATCGCGCGCTACTACGCGGAGGTCCTCGGGGGCGCGAAGAGCGTGCACGGTCTCGTGTGCCTCGGGACGCCGCACCGCGGCACCTACGCGGGCCTCGGCGCGCCCGTCCTCATGGGCGCGCGCCAGATCCTTCCCGGCTCGACCTTCCTCAAGGAGCTCGCGCACGCGCGCCTCACGGCGGCGACGCGGATCACGAACATCTACAGCCGCTTCGACACCGTCGTCCTCCCGCCCGCGAACGCGCGGCTCGACGACGAGCGGGCGACGAACCGCGTGACGAACCTCGCGGGCCATTGGGGCCTTCTTGCAAGCCCCCGCGTCTACCGGTGGATCCGCGAAGCCGTGGGATAGCTCCGGCGTTCGTACCACAAACCACGACGACGCGGCCCCCGATGCCGCGGCCATGGCCAAGGCCGCTCTCCTCGTCCTCGCCCTCGTGGTCGCCCTCGCCGGTTGCGCCGCCCCGCCCCCCGGCGGCGACGGCGGCAAGCCCCCCACGAGCCCGACGCTCGGCGGGCCCGGCGCGAGCGACTGGCCGATGTACGGGCGCGACCTCGCGAACTCGCGCCACAACACGGACGAGAAGGCCTTCGACGCTTCGCGTCTCAAGGACTTCCGCGAGGCGTGGCGCTTCTTCGCGGGAGGCGCCATCACGGGCACGCCCGCCGTCGTCGACGGCAGGGTCTACGTCGGGAGCTGGGCGGGGAAGTTCCACGCGCTCGACGCCGCCACCGGGCGCGTCCTCTGGAACGCCACCGTCGGCGCGCGCGTGGACTCGTCCGCGGCCGTCGATGACGGCGTCGTGTACTTCGGCGATTCGAACGGGACCCTGCACGCGCGCGACGCCGCGACGGGCGCCGCGAAATGGTCGGTGCGCTCCGACGTCTACAACTCGACGCACCTCTGGGGCTCGCCGGTCGTCGTGGGCGACCTCGTCATCACGGGCGTCGCCTCCGACCAGGAATCGTGGCGACACAAGGGCCCGCTCGACTTCCGGGGGTCCGTCGCCGCCTTCCGCGTGGCCGACGGGAGCCTCGCCTGGCGCCACGTCCTCGCGGAAAGCGGCGAAGCGGGTTCGCCCGTGTGGAGCACGCCCGCCGTCGACCTTGCGACGAAGCGGCTCTTCTTCGGGACCGGAAACGCGTACCGCGAGCCCGCGGGCGCGACGACGGACGCCCTCGTCGCGCTCTCGCTCGAGGACGGGTCGCGCGTCTGGCTCCGCCAGATGACGAAGAACGACGTCTTCACGCAGACGAACCCGATCAGCCCGGATTGGGACTTCGGCGCGTCCGCGAACCTCTTCCGGGTCGGCGACCGGCTCGTCATGGGCGAGGGCCAGAAATCGAGCGTCTACCACGTTCTCGACGCCGCGACGGGCGACATCGTGTGGCAGCACGGGGAGGCCGTCTCCGGCGACGGGATCGTGGGGTCCACCGCGGCCGCGGGCGGCCGCATCGTCGTCCCGTACGCCGCGAAGCAGCGCGTCGCGGCCCTCGCGATGGCGGACGGGCGCGAGGTCTGGACGCGCCCGCTCGACGGCGCCGTCTTCGCGCCTCCCGCGGTCGCGGGCGGCGTCGTCGTCGTCGGCTCGACGGGCGGGACGCTCCACGCGCTTTCGCTCGCGACCGGCGAGTCGCTTGCCGCGAAAGCGCTCGGGGTCGGGCCGATCTACGGCGGCGCGAGCCTCGCCTCGGGGA
>DATLGO010000076.1 GCA_035540375.1 Candidatus Thermoplasmatota archaeon | reverse complement strand
AGGTTCAACGCGACGCGGGCCATGGACTTCGTGCGCGCGCAGCTCGCCGCCGAGGACGGCTCGTTCCGGGACCGCATCCCCGGCACGCCCGGGAACCGCGCCGTCGCGACGCTCATCCGCGACACCGTCGCGGGATACGGCTGGAACGCCTCGTTCGATCCTTTCGTCGCGACGTACGGATGCGAGCCCGTGCGCATGCAGAACGTCGTCGCGACGCTCAACCCGAACGCATCGAAGACCCTCATCGTCGGCACGCATTTCGATTCCCGGCCGATCGCCGAGAAGGATCCCGACCCCGCGAAGCGCGATCTCCCGACGCCGGGCGCGAACGACGGCGCCGCGGGCACGGGCGCGCTCGTGGAGCTCGCGCGCGTCCTCGCGGATCGCGTCCGCAACGTGACGCTGCTCTTCGTCTTCTACGATGGGGAGGACGGCGGCGGCTACCGCGGCGACGCCTGCACGGACTGGATCCTCGGGTCGCGGCACCACGCCGCGACGGTCGACCCGGCCGAGGTGCAGGGCATGATCCTCCTCGACCTCATCGGGTCGGAGAACCTGTCCCTTCCGCGCGAAGGCGTGAGCCGCGAAGGCGCGAACCGCGCGCTCCAGGACCGCCTGTGGTCCATCGCGGGGGGACTCGGGTACGCGAGCGTGTTCAAGAATTCGTCCGCCCCGGCCATCACGGACGACCACGTCCCCTACGCGGAGCGCGGCATCCCGTCCGTCGACATCATCGACCTGCGGCCGGGCGCGTCGGACGCGCGCGGCCTGCCCACCGTGTTCTTCAAGTGGCACCACACACGCGAGGACACGATCGAGCACGTGGATCCCGCGAGCCTCGCGATGGTCGGACGCGTGGTCGAACGGTACGTGATCGAGCTCGATCGGGCGGGCTAGCCCGTCCCGAGGGACACGATCGCCCGCTCCTCGCCGTGGTAGCCGTGCAGGCCCCGGTCCTGGAGCGCGACGAGACGGAGGACGGGGGCCTGCGCTTCGTCGGCGCTGATCGCGGCGAGCTCGCCGGTGACGATGGAATAGGCGGGGACCTCGATCGCGGTGTACGGAGGACCGCGGGCGTGGTCGTAGACCATCAGGATGCGGTCGCCCGGGCCCGCGGCCTCGACGAGACTCGGGGGCGCGGCCGCGCGGGCGAGGATCTCCACGACCTTCGCGGCCGGGGGGGCGTCCTTCGGGAGCGCGCCGGCGCCGGTCTTGGAGACGGAGAAGCGCGTCTGCCCCTGGTCGTCGAAGGTCGCGACCGCCGTGACCTCCATGGGAAGGCCGCGCTGGAGCACGACGCCCTCGAGGGTCCAGGACACGCGTCGCGCGCGCTCGAACTCGAACGTGGCGTGCGTGATGTAACCCGCATCGAGTCCCGAGAGTTGCGTGAGACGCTCGAGGACTTCGGCGTCCGCGAGCTTCGCCGGCTTCGACGGCGGGCGTGGGGCGTCGGCGTCGGGCAGGGATAGACGCGGCGCTTCGGGCTCGAAGGCGACGGCGACGTGGGCGAGGGTCGCGACGAGCAGCACGGCCGCACCCGCCGAGACCAAAAGACTCGCGCGCACGCCCGGGACTGCCCTTGGGATGGCTTGATGGTTGCGACCGCGGCAGGCCCCTCGCCCCTAGAAGGAATTTAGAAGGGCGGCCCCGTTGGGCCCCCCATGGACGAGGCGGCCAAGAAGCAGGCGCTGCGGCTCATTCCGTACGGCCTCTACGTCATCGGGTGCCGCAGCGCGGACGGCCACCCGAACGCGTTCCTCGGCTCCTGGGTGAGCCAGACGAGCTTCAAGCCCCCCCTGGTCATGATCGGCGTCCGGGCCGGGTCGCAGTCGAACGGCTACATCCGGGAGACGAAGCGCTTCAGCGTCTCCCAGTTCGGGGCCGACCAGAAGGCGCTCGCGACGAAGTTCCTCAAGGACGTCGTGCTCGAGGGGCGCGCGATGAACGGCGTGCCCTTCGAGGAGGGCGAGCTGGGCCTGCCGTACTTCCCCGACACCGTCGCCGACTTCGCGTGCCGGCTCGTCGAGACCGTGGACGTCGGCGACCACACGATCTTCGTGGGCGAGGTCGTCGAGGCGCGGTACCGCGGCGGCGCCGCCGCGCGCGCCCTCACGCACGCCGAGACCGGTTGGCACTACGGGGGCTGACGGTGCCGCTCCCGCCATCGCGCTATCCGCTCCGCGAGGCCCTCCGGGGCGCCGTTCCGGATCTCGCGCGTCGACGGGCGATCGAGACGGTCGTCCGCAAGATGGGCCTCTTCCCGGGAGATCGCGGGATCGACATCGGTTGCGGCACGGGGTATCTCGCGGTCGCGCTCGCCCGGAGCTTCAAGCGCTGCCGGTTCGTCGGCGCGGACCCCGACCGCGCGGCGCTCGAGGTGGCGCGCGCGAACGCGAAGGCGGAGGACGCCCTCGCCCGGCTCGACCTCGTGCAGGCCGATCCGCGTCACCTTCCGTTCAAGGACGAGACGTTCGCGATCGCGACCTCCGCGTTCCACTTCTCCACCCTGCGCGGCCCGCGGCCCACGCTCGAGAGCGTGTTCCGCGTCGTCTTCTTCTACGGCAAGGTGCTCCTCCTCGACGTCGACCTCGCCCGCGGCGCGGCCGCGGAGGCGGCGACCCCGAAAGGGGTCCAGCGCGAGGTCTTCCGGGAGTCGACCCTGGAGGCCATGCGCGACATGGGCTTCGGCAAGGTCAAGGAGCAGCGCGTCGAGATCCTCCCGGGAGGCGGGTCGGTCATCCTCATCACGGCCAAGCGCTTCGAGGGGGACGAGGAGCCGGACTCCGAGGCCTGACGACGCCCACCCTTCGTGCGAACCTCTTTTGCACCCTTCGTGGGATGGCGAGACCATGCCTCCCGCGAAGCGCGCATCCCGCACCGCCCCGCCGCGCATGCGGCCGTTCAAGGCGCTCCTCTCGCGCGAGAAGGCGCTCGAGATCCTGCTCGGCGCGGTCCGCCCCATCGACGCGAAGGAGAAGGTCCCCCTCGCCGAGAGCGCGGGGCGTGTCCTTGCCGCCGACGCGCGCGCGCCCGCCGACGTCCCCGCGTTCACGCGCAGCGCGATGGACGGCTACGCGGTGCGCGCCGAGGACACGTTCGGCGCGACGCGCGCGGCGCCGAAGTCGCTCAAGGTCCGCGAGAGCGTCCACGCGGGCGACGTCGCCCGCGGCTCGGTGAAGGCGGGCGTCGCGATCCAGATCGCGACCGGCGGCAAGCTCCCGCCGGGGGCGAACGCGGTCGTCAAGGTGGAGAGCACCACCGCGAAGGCGGGCCAGGTCCTCGTGCACGAGGCCGTTCCGCCCGGCGCGAACGTGAGCCTGCAGGGGTCGGACGTGAAGCGCGGCGTCGCGGCGCTCCGCGCGGGCGACGTTCTCGCCCCGGCGCGCGTGGGGCTTCTCGCGGCGCTCGGGATCGCGCAGGTCGAGGTGTACCGCAGGCCCAGCGTCTCGATCGTGCCGACGGGCAACGAGGTCGTCGAGCCGGGCAGGGCCCTGCGCGAGGGCCAGGTCTACAATTCCAACGCGTACGCGGTCGAGGCCCTCCTCGCGGAGCACGGCGCGCTCTGCCGCCGCCACCCGGTCGCGGGGGACGACGTCGACACGCTCGCGAAGGCGCTTCTCAAGGACGCGAAGGACGCGGACCTCGTGGTGCTCACCGGCGGCTCGTCCGTGGGCGAGCGCGACCTCGCCGTGGACGTCGTCCAATCGGCGGGCGAGGTGCTCGTCCACGGCGTGCAGGTGAAGCCCGGCAAGCCGCTCCTCGTGGGTCGGCTTTCGGACGGGCGCGTCGTGATGGGTCTTCCCGGCTACCCGACGAGCTGCTACACGAACGCCGCCATCTTCGGGATCCCCGCCGTGCGCCGCCTCGCGCGCCTGCCGACGTGGACGCCCCGGAGCGCCCGGGTGCCGCTCGGCGAACGCGTCGCCTCCAATCTCGGGCGCTACCAGATCCTGCCCGTCGCGATCCGCGAGGGGAAGGCCTATTCGACGTTCAAGGAGTCCGGGGCCATCACGAGCGTCGCGGCGTCCGAAGGCTGGATCGGCATCCCCGACAACCGCGACCTCGTGGACGCCGGGGAAGAAGTCGAGGTGTTCTTCTGGCGGTGACGCTCGCGATCCTCGGGCTCGGACCCGAGGAGCTCGTGCTCATCCTCCTGCTTTTCGTGCTGCTTTTCGGCGCGGACAAGATTCCGGACATCGCGCGCTCGATCGGCCGGTTCCAGGCGCGCATCGCGGCCGCGCGGCGCGAGATCGAGAGCGAGATGAAGACCGCAGAGGAGAAGGAGCGCGAGAGCCTCGCGGACTTCGAGCGGGAGCGCGAGCGCAAGATGGTGGAGGTCCTCGAGGGCGAGGCGCGCGAGCGCGCGCGGCTCGAGGCCGCGGCGCGCGCGCTCGGCGTCGACCCGGCGGGCAAGAGCGACGACGAGCTTCGCGCCGCCATCGGGCGCGAGGTCTCCGGGTGATGTTGCACCTTGTCGCGGTGCGTGACAACCCCGGGCCTGCCCTCCGGGTGACGCCCGCGGGGTCGCGGGGCGGGTGACGGAGAACCCTTCTTTTCCGTTCGCGACCTCCCGGTCTCCGGTGATCCCGTGGCGCAATCGGCCGAGGAGTACCTGACGGCGTTCGCGAACGGCATGGAGTTCGTGCTCCTCGGCGTCGAAGGACGCATCGCCGGCGAGGAAGGCCGGCTCGATCCCGAGACCGCCCGGGCGCTTCTATCGTTCCTCGGGGACTATCGCCGCATCGCCGAGGTCCACCGCGGGCCGTCGGGGTCGCCGCGCCTTCGCGTCCGCGCGCTCGAGGTCGTTCCCGCAGGCGTGACGAACTGACGAGGCCGCTTTTTGTCACCCCGGTTCTGGACAGCGTATGCGCCGGACCGAGGGGGCCCATAGGTTCATGGAATGGCATGGTGTAGCAGGGCGCGGAGGCTGAGGCGGGGCGCCGTTCCCCCGGACGGCGGCTGCGCGCGTCGCTCGCGTCTTGTCGAGCGTCAGTCTCGACCTTGGGGAGGCTCGGTCATGACGGTCGCTCGATCGACGTGGGTTTCAGGGAAGGCGCTCGGTATCCTGGTCGCGTGGACGCTGGTCGTCCCCGCCCTGCTCGTTCCGTTCGCGCTCGTCGCGGGCGCCCCCGCCGCGCGCGCGCACGGCAACGAAGCGGATCATGGCCACGCGTCGACCGTTGCGGCCTCGAGCTTCTGGAACGTCGTCGACGGCTTCACGACGAAGACGGGCTACCGCCTCGTGTTCGTGTGGGACACGGACGCGCCCATCGCCGGCATCGTCGAGTGGGGCTATGCGCCGACGTCGCTCACGAATGTCGTGCGGCCCCTCGGGAACGTCGTGGATTCCGCCCAGATGGCGGTCTTCGACGTGAAGCGGACCGACGTCGTCCCGGGCAAGGCCGTCTATTTCCGCGTCCGCGACGTCCAGAGCGGCCAGGTGTCGCCCGTGCAGAGCTTCCCGATGGGCAACGCGTGGAAGTCCGACTTCTCCGACGGCGTGTACGAGATCAACGCCCTCGTCCAGATCGACACGCAGAGCCTTCCCGACAACGTTCCGGGCGACCAGAGCCTCGTCGATCTCGCGAAGGGCATCGACGTCATGGCCGAGCGCGTCTGGGACATGACCGACGGCTACGTTCGTCTGGGCAAGGTCCTCATCACCGACACGCTTCTCAACTACCCGGTCAACCAGAACTCCGGCCCCGGCATCTGCGCCAACAGCCAGAACGTCGAAGGGCACAACGTCCAGCACACGATCGCCGACTTCATCATCGAGACCGCGCCGCCGTTCGACAGCCATACGTGGGGCGGCAACCCGCCGGTGATCGACGACGAATGCACGGGCTTCTACGTCGGCCGCGCCGGTTGGCTGCGCATGGGCGACAACTTCTGGAAGGGCGACCTCGACGTCGCCGCGACGTTCGTCCACGAGCTCGGCCACTATGCCTTCGGTCTCGACGACCTCTATGACACAGACCTCCTCACGGACGACGGTTGCTGGGTCGGCGTCGATGCCCCCCCGAACAACGCGAACGGCAACTGGGACATCTCCGTGATGTACAACGCCATCTACTTCTACGGCACCGAGACGAACGGCCGATGGAAGGGCACGGAGCTCGATCGCGCGAACACGCCCTGCGACCGCCTCGGGGGCCGCGTGAGCTGGACGCGCCTGCGCGACCACTACACGGGCATTCCCGCGCTCGGCCGCAACGGCGACGGCTATCCCGACCACTCGGACTCGGACTACCGCAAGCCGCGCGGCAACCCCGACGGCGACAGGCTCGACATCAAGATCCTCGACCACGAGGCCGGCGGCTCGAAGGTGAACCACTGGCTCAAGGCGACGGGCGAGGAACCCCCTGGGGTCCCCGACATCACGATCACCGACCCGACGAACGGCGCCACGATCGCCCCCACGGTCTACGCCTTCAAGGGCAACGTGCATCGCTTCGGGAGCGCCGGCAACGCGGCTCCGACCGCGAGCCTCAGCGCGGACGTCGAGTCCGGCGAGGCGCCGCTCGCGGTCAACTTCGCGCTTGCGGCCGCGGACGCCGACGGCTTCATCGCGTCGTGGTCGCTCGACTTCGGCGACGGGACCGCGCCCTCGGGCGGCGCGGGCGGGCCGCCCTCCTCCGCGGCGCACACCTACGCCGCGAACGGGCGATACACCGCGCGCCTCGTCGTGGAGGACGACCAGGGCGCGAGCGCGGAGGCCATCGACGTCATCAACGTCGGCGTGGGCGGCGAGGTCCGCATCGGCACGGACGTTCTCGGCGACACGCTCACCGCGACGTGCCAGACCGGATCCGGATCCGCGACCATCGCCTGCGAGCGCTCGTGGGTGAACGCCGCCCGCGACGGCTTCGATCTCGCGGCCGCGTGGGTCGAGGACGTCGGCAACGACATCCGCTTCACGATCCAGGTCAAGGACGGCTCCAAGTTCTTCGTCGATCCCGCGGGCGACCCCGCGTCGGGCCCGTCGCGCATCGTGGGCTACAATCTCGTGGCCACGTTCGAGACGAGCCCCGTCACGAGCTACACCGTCGAGATCGTCCGGGATCGCGGCCAGCAGGGTCTCTCGGGCATCCTCGGAAAGAACCTCGGCGGCCTCATCGCGCTGAGCGACCTCGACGACATTCCCTCGTACGACGCCGCCACGGGCAAGTTCTCGGTGCACGTGCCCAAGGACGAGTTCCCCGAATTCATCGCCCTCTCGCAGCTCCAGGCCCTGAACGCGCAGGCCAACTTCGTGCAGCAGGGCGCGTCCGTCTCGCTCATCGTCTCGATGGACGCCGAGCTCTCGAACGTCGAGAACGACTCGTACACCATCGTCACGGCCGCCGTCGGTCCGGGCGATCTCGTCTGGAGGCCGGCGGCTCGCGCCGCCCCCGCCGCCGCGCCCGCGAACCCCGACATCACGGACCCCGCGGGCGACGTCACGACCGCCGGGCTCCCGATCCCGCAGATGGACATCCGCGCGGCGTGGTGGGACAATGACGCCGATCACGTGTACGTCGGGCTCAACGTGGAGGACATTCCCGCGGACCTCCGGTCCGCCTCCCAGGTCGCGTACACCGCCTACATGACGCCGTCGTGGTCCACGAGCTGGGGCACGCCGGGCACCTTCATCCGGCTGCGTCTCCTCGCCGTCTGGAGCGCAATCGACGCCGCAACCGTGCCTCCGCGCTCGGCGCTCGTCGACGGCAAGGTCGAATTCATCCTGCAGGCGATGTACCAGGGCACGACCGGGCCCACCTCGTTCACGCTCGCCGAGCTGCCGGGCTCCTCGATCGACCCCGACACCAACATCGTCTGGTGGGTCGTCCCGCGCGCGACGCTGCTCCAGGCGCCCGCGGACGGCGCGAGGTTCGACAACCTCGAGGTCAACGCGGTGCCGGCCGTCCGCGGCGTCTCCACGCTCGGGACGGCGTACGGCGACAGCGCGCTCGGCGCGAATCCCTACACGATCCAGGGCTCCGGCTCGCCGGTCCTCGCCGAGGCGAACGGCCCCTACTCGGGCGTCGCGGGCGCGCCGATCGCCATCTCGGGCTCGGGCTCGGGCGGCGCCGCGCCGCTCGCGTGCCAGTGGGCGGGACCCGCCGACGCGGTGTTCGCGTCGGCCGCGTCGTGCGCGACGACGGTCACCTTCGCCACCGCGGGGCAGCGCACGATCACGCTCACGGTGCGCGACCAGAACAACCAGCAGGCCACCGACACGGCGACCGTCGTCGCGAGCGCGGCGACCGGCGAGCACGTGCGCATCCTGCTCGACGGCAACCCGACGCCCGTCGCGACCGTCCCGGTCGCGACGACCGCGCAGGCCCCGCAGGCCCCGTGGTCGATCGACGTCGACCTCCGCGCCCTTCCGGGCGCGCACACCGCACGCGTCGAATGGCGCGACGCCGACGGCGCGCTCCTCGATCACGCGAGCGTCTCCTTCCAGGTGACGCAGGGCGGCGCGCCCTTCGTGTCGATCGCCACCCCCGAGGCCGGAAGCGTCCAGTCGGGCGTGATCCAGCTCGCGGGCGAGGCTGGGCGCGGCGTTTCCGACGAGACGCAGGCCTCGGCCATCGCGCTTGGCGCGATGCCGGCCTCCTCGAAGTCCATCCAGGACACCATCGCGGTCTTCTGCGCGGGTTGCGAAGGCGTCCGTCAGGGCCAGAACCAGATCGTGCCGGCAAACCTCGGCACGAGCACCGCCTGGCAGGGCGGGGCGGGATCGCCGGGCGACGGTCTCGACGGCGTCTGGCTGAACATTGCGGGCTACGCGGGCGCGAGCTACACGCTTCAGGGACGCTGGAAGGAGCCCGCCGACATCTGGTTCTTCGAGGACGACCTCGACAGCCAATCCGACGCGACGGGCTCGAACGTCGCCGCCACGTATCCGAAGAACGGCGCGGTTCCGGCGAACTCGAACTGGGCGTTCGTATACCTGCGCCGACCGACGGCGCAGAACCTCGATCCCTACGGCGAGACCATCTGGCTCAACCTGACGCTCCCGATCACGCTCCCGACCGCGCCGCAGAACCTCCAGACGCTCGCCGGCAAGGGGGCCGTCGCCCTCGGCTGGTCGCCTCCCGCCTCGAACGGCAACGGCGCGATCAACTACCGCGTGTTCCGCGACGGCGCGCTCATCCAGACGGTGGCGGGCGCTTCGACGCAGTATCTCGACAGCGACCCCACCCTCGTGCCTTTCAGGACCTACACCTACGAGGTCGCGGCGGTCAACAGCGCGGGCCAGGGGCCGAAGTCGAACGCGGCCCAGGCGACGCCGCTCGAGCGCTCGGGCGGCAACCCGCCCTCGGCGCCGACGAATCTCCGCGCGACCGCCACGACGCCGACGAGCATCGCGCTCGCCTGGGACGCGGCCACCGACGACTTCGGGGTGAAGCAGTACGAGGTCTTCCGCGGCAACGCGTCCGTCACGCCCGCGACGGGCGTCTTCATCGGATCCACCGCGTCGCTTGCGATCGCCGACGCGGAGCTCGTCCCCGGCACGACCTACCATTACGTCGTCCGGGCCGTCGACACCGGCGACAATGCCGGACCCGCGAGCGCCACCCTTTCGGCGCGCACGGAAAATTCCCCCGAGAAGGTCACCCTCGCGATCGACGGCGTCGTGCACGACGTCGTGTACATCGTGACCCACGGCGGCTCCGCTCCATGGAGCTCTCTCCTCGACACGCGGAGCCTCGCGGACGGGACGCACACGCTCGTCGCCACCTACGAGGACGGCGCGGGCGCGAGCGCGACCCGGCAGGTCGTCTTCGAGGTGGACAACACGGGTCCGACCCCGGCGGTCGCGATCACGTCGCCCGCGGACGGCTTCGCGACGCGTCCGCCCGTGAACATCCAGGGTTCGTACCAGGCCGGCGGTCTCCCCGCGGGCCAGGCCGCGGGCGTCGCGGGCGTCGACCGCCTCGACCCGACGCTTCTCGAGTGGCTTTCGCATCCCTTCGTGAAGGGCCAGCTCGACGCGGCCTCCTTCCAGGCGTTCGTCCGCGACATGGCAACGCGCGAGGGCTTCCTCGGGGCGGTGCCGACGACGGCGGGCGCCATCGACGTGTATCTCGCGGGCGCGCGCGGCGCGAACTTCCCGGACTTCGCGGCGACCGGCGTGCCCGTCCGCTACGTCGAGCACGCGGTGCTCGAGCCGCTCGTCACCTACACCGACAAGCCCGCCGCCGACGTCATCAGCCTCGAGGCGTTCGAGGCCACGTTCGCCCAGCAGGGACCCTGGCGGCCCGGGGTGCAGCAGGGCGTCGGTCCGGGCGGCGCGTTCCAGTTCGACGCGGGCGGCGGCCTCACCGGCATCTGCACGGCGAGCTTCCTCATGGAGCACCCGGTCACGAAGAAGTACTATCTCATGACCGCCGGACACTGCCTCCTGAAGAACGGCGTGTCGTCCTCCGTCGTCGCGCCCGGTTCGCGCGCGGCGTGGGTCGACGTCTGCATCGCGCGCTGCGTCAACAACCAGGCCGGCCGCGGCGTCGGCCTCGGAACCTACGTGCGCCTCTCGCCCTCGGGCAGCTACCACCCGGTGGCTTTCGCGCAGCAGTGGGAAGGCACCTCCGCGCAAGGCACGAACAACGACATCGGGTTCATCGAGATCCCGGCTTCGCTCTACCGCTACCTGCGGCCGCAGATGTGGTTCTGGGGCGGTCCCACGGGCTTCGACCGCCCGACCGCCGGCGAAGCGCTCGTGCACTACGGGCACGGAGCGGGCTACGGCGCGACGTTCCCCCACCAGGGGCGCGTCGGCGTGAACATCGACACGACGAAGGCCCTCGGCGTCTTCGGCGTCGCCCTCGTGGCGGGCGGCGATTCCGGGTCGGCGATCGGGACGGGCGCGCCGCGCGCGGACATGATGCTCCTCGGCGACGGCGCCGCAGGCACGATCACGCACACGGTGCGCGGCCACGCCGCGAACCCGCTCGGCCTGGGCATCCTCTGGGGCACGGACTTCGAGCGCGGCCTGGACATGGCCGAGCCGTATCTCGGCCGCCTCGCGCTCGTGACCGAGGACGCGGCGATCCGTCTTCCGGCGTATCCAGACCCCGCGACGGCGGGCGTGAGCATCCTCGCTCCGGGTCCGGGCGCGACCTTCGATCCCGCCACCGCGACGCACGTCACGGTGAGCGGCGCGGGATCGTTCCCGCTCGCGGGCACGCCCGGCACTGACACGCACACGCTCTACCTGCACCGCACCGCGTGCGGCTCGGGCGAAGTCCTCTACATGGACGAGGTCGACCGTCCGAACGAGGGCGGCAACAACTGCGGCAGCCTCGTGCACCCGGTGGCCTGGCTCTACTCGGAAGCGGTCGTCGACACCGCGCTCGCGTTCAAGATGACGCCGGCGCCCGCGACGGACATCGCGCTCGACGCTTCGCGCAACTTCGAGGCGAGCGTCTTCCTGTCGGGCTACCGCGGCATCACGGGCAACCCGAGCCCGGTTCCGAGCATCGTGAACGACTTCGAGGTCCGTCTCGAGGCCGCGGGGCATCTCCTCGGCAGCCACCGCACGACGAACCGCATCGTTCTCGGCCCCATGACGGAGATCAAGTTCCAGTTCCCCGTCTCGAAGACGCACATCCCGGCGGGCGCCGACGTCACCCTCGTGTTCGTCGTGCACCAGTCCACCGGACCGGTGTTCATGAGCATCGACGAGCCCGGCGTCTCCCGCCTCAGGCTGCCCCTCGCCTTGGCCGCGACGCACGCAGTCGAGGTGTCGGTCGACGATCCCCTCTTCGCGCCCGAGAGCCTCATCCCGACGACGGGGACGCGATCGTGGACGGCCTCGTGGCCGCTCGCGGGCGTCTCCGCCGGCACGCACACGCTCTACGCGCGCGCCGTCGTGAACGGCGTGCCCGCTGAACCCGCCGCTTCGGTGACGGTCGAGGTCCTCGAGGAGCCCGTCGTGGGCCCCGTCGCGGGCTTCGCGCACACCGTGGGCGCGATGCTCGACGCGACGTTCGAGGACCGCTCGACCGCGGGCTCGAGCCCGATCGTGTCCTGGTCCTGGAGCTTGGGCGACGGCGACACGTCGAACGCGCAGCATCCGACGCACGTCTACGCCGCGCCGGGCACCTACACCGTGACGCTCACGGTGACGGATGCGAACGGCCTCTCGAACTCGAAGCAGGCCGACGTCCTCGTCGCGGGCGGATGGGTCGTGCAGGCGCGTCTCCTCGACCCGACGCTCGACGAGGTCGTCGGGTGGACCACGCGCGCGACGCCCGCGAGCGGCGAGAGCGGCGCCTGGACCCTGCTCTGGAATCCCGAAGGATTCCCGGCCCCCGGCCTCTACACGATCGAGGCCCGGCTCCTCCTCGACGGGGCGGCCGTCGCCTCCTCGTCCTCGACGTTCTCGGTGCCTCCGAACGCCCCGCCCGTCCTCGATCCGATCGGGACGCAGGACCATGCGGAGGGCGAGGTCATCGCTTTCACGGTGAGCGCCTCCGACCCCGACGGCGACGACGTCGCGCTCCGGGCCGAAGACCTGCCGCGCGGCGCCGCCTTCGACGTCGCGACCGGGGCGTTCACGTGGACGCCCGATCACGAGCAGGCGGGCTTCTACACGGTCCGTTTCATCGCCGACGACGGCCTGGATACGGACCACGAGGACGTCCAATTCGTCGTCCGCGAAACGAGCCGGCCCCCCCTGCTCGCCGCCATCGGGGCACGGGCCGCGCGCGAATCGGAAGCGCTGCGCATCGACGTCTCGGCTTCCGATCCCGACGGGGACGCGCTCGCCCTCTCGGCCTTCGTGCTTCCGCGGGGCGCGACGTTCGTCGACAACCTCGACGGCACCGGCGTTTTCCTGTGGACCCCGGCGCTCGACCAGGCGGGTCCGTACGACATCGTGTTCCAGGCGACCGACGGCGCGCTCAAGGACGAGGAGACCGTGCGGATCACCGTCGCGAACACGAACCAGGCCCCTGTCTTCGCTCCCATCGGCCCGATCGTGGTCCCGGAGATGAGCGTGGCCGCCGTGACCATCGGCGTGAGCGACCCCGACGGCGACACCGTCACCCTTGCGGCGCTTGCGCTCCCGCCCCGCGCGACGTTCAACGCGGCGCAGCGCAAGCTGACGCTGCAGCCGGCCCACTACAGCGAGGGCAGCTACGTCGCGACCTTCCGCGCCACGGACGGCTCGCTCTCGACCACGATCGACATCCCGGTCGAGTACACGCACGTCAACCGCAAGCCCATCGCCGCCCTCGACGGGCCGTCGGCCGCGCGCCTCGGCGCGCTCGTGGCATTCCGCAGCTTATCGACCGACGTGGACGGCGTCATCGTCGAGCACCGCTGGAACTTCGGCGATGGCCGCCACGCGGAAGGACGCGACGTGACGCACGCGTTCGAGAATCCGGGGACGTTCGTCGTGACGCTCACGGTCGTCGACAACGAGGGCGGCCAGGCGTCGAGGACGCGCGCCGTCGTCGTCGACGGCTCGGCCCCGACCACGACGCTCGCCGTCGCGGGACCGGGCCAGGCTCCGTACTTCAGCGGTCCCGCCACGATCACGGCCGCGGTCGCAGACAACCGACCCGGCTCCGTGACGATGATCTCCATGAACTCGGCTCCGGCCACGGTGTACACGGGCCCCATCACCCTCTCGGACGAAGGCGCCCACGTGGTCCGATACTGGAGCGTCGACGAGGTCGGCAACGCGGAGACGGCGCGCGAGCTGACGGTGTGGATCGACAAGACCCGCCCCGAGGCCGAATGGCAATCGCCGAAGCCGCTCGGCATCGTCGGCGACCACCCGACGCTCGCCGTCCAGGCCACCGACGCCACCTCGGGCGTCTCCCGTGTGGTCTTCTCGGTGGACGGCGTCGTGATCGCGGATCTCGTCGTCCTCGCGCCGAGCGGGATCGGGACCGTCGAGGGCCCGGGTCCCACCTACGAGACCACCTGGGACACGCGGGACGCGCGCCCCGGCCTGCACGTCCTGCGGGTCGAGGTCCACGACCGCGCAGGCCACGTCGAACGCGAGGAGGTCCTCGTCCTCTTCGTGCCGACGGTTCCCGTCTCGGACGATTCCTCCCGCCGCGAACCATCGCGCGAGACCCTCGTCGAGCGCCTCGGGCGCGAGTCGAGCCTCGTCGGCAGCCTCCCGTGAGGCCCGGTCCGCCCGCCAGGGGCGGACGAGGCCGATCGCCCGGCCGGGACGCGGCCCCGCGCGCGGCGGCTCACCGGAGGCTCCGCCCGCCCTGAGCCCTTTTGCGTCCACGGGGCCGCCGTCCGATACGATATTCCGAGAAAGAATAAGTAAGGCGGGCGGTTTGGCCGGTCGTCGTTTGGAGGTTGGCCCAGTGTCCTCTCACCGTGGATCAGGATGGCGCACGCTCGTTGTGGTCGGAGCCCTACTGGCTCCCGTTCTGGGCGTCCTCGCCCTGCCGGGCGCCGCGGCGTCCACCGACCCGGTGGTCAACGTCGACACCGGCCTCGGCTACGGGACCATCGGGGCGGCCCTCGCTGCCGCTTCGGCCGGCCACACCCTCGTCGTCCGACCCGGCGAATACGCCGAGGCCGTGACCATCAACGTGCCGGTCACGCTCTGCTCCACGGTCGCGGCTGGCGTCTCCTGCAACGGCGACGCCGCGAGCACGCGCATCGTCTCCTCGAGCGGCACCGGCATCACGGTGAACGCGAACGGCGTGACGATCCGGGGCTTCACGATCCACGTCTCCGGGCCCACCGGGACCACGGTCTACGGCATCGACGCCCCCGCCACGGCGACGCGGTCCGACCTCGTGATCCGCGACAACGTCATCCAGCCAAACCCCGCGGCGACCCATTCGGCCGTCCCTGAAAACGGTATTCGTGGCCGTCTGCGGGATGCGGTCATCGCGGGCAACACGATCACCCACTGGGCCTCGGCCATCTACTTCCGGCCCTACTCTGCCGGCGGGCTCGTCGAAAGCAACCGTCTCGAGGCGGTCAATACGGGCGTTCTTGCCTACGGCACGGACCACACGATCCGCGGCAACACCTTCGCGGGCGTCACCGGCCAGGGGGTCGACGTGGCCCAGGTCCCGACCGACGCCGCCGCGCGCTCGGACGGCATCGTCCTGCGCGACAACGCGCTCGCGGGCGCCACCGTCGGCGTCCGTGTGCGCGACGCGGTCGAGAACACGGTCGTGGACGCGCGCCTCAACAACTGGGGCGTCTACTCCTGCGCCGGCATCGCCGCGAAGATCGTGAACGAGGGGCCCGGTTCCTCGGTGCTCTTCGCGCGGTGGAACGGCCTCTCGGGCAGCGAGGCCCCGGTCCGCCTCGCGGGCGACGCGGTCCGCGGATTCTGCAACGTTCCCGAGGCGATCGCCGCGGCGAGCCCCGGCGCGACGATCCTCGTCGAGCCCGGCACGTACGCCGGCGCGCTCTCGATCGGCAAGGCCGTCACGGTCTGCTCGGCCGCCGTCGGCGCCGACGCCTGCGGCGGCTCGGTCGCGACGACCATCCTCGACGGGAACGGCGCGGCGGGCGCCGCGATCACCCTCGCCGCCGACGACGTCACGCTCAAGGGCTTCACCGTCCGCGGGGCGAACACGCTCGTTTCCACGACGGGATACGACCGCGCGAGGATCGAGGGCAACCGCCTGCAGGTCACGCCGTCGACGCTCGCGGCCACGCATGGCGTCCGCCTCTCGTTCTCGGACAGCTCGCGGGTCCTCGGCAACGTCGTGACGGGCAACGACTACCCCGGCAGCCACGCGGTCGCGCTCTTCGACTCCGCCGACGCCGTCGTCGCGAACAATGACATCGACCGCGCGAGCGTCGGCGTCTACCTCGCCCGGACCACGGACGCGTTCGTCCACGACAACACCCTGACGCTCGCGCCCAACGGTCCCACCGGCGGGGCGACGCTCGGCATCAGCGTGTACGAGGGCGCGGGCGCCGCGCTCGAGCGAAACGCGATCGACGGCGCCGGCATCGCCTTCTCGGTGAACGGCGCGACGGACACGACGTCCACGGACGACGCCTTCTCCGCGACGCCCGTCGGCGTCCGGCTCAGCGCGTCCTCGACGACGCAGCCCTCGGGCTTCATCCTCCGGGGCGCCGAGTTCGAGAACGTCCGCACGACCCTCGAGGTCGCTTCGGGCGTGGCGGGCCAGTATGTCGACGCCCGGTACAACCACTGGGGAGCCTACTCGCGCCCGAGCATCGAGGCGACGACCGTCGACGGCGGCTCGAACAACGTGATCGACGTCTCGTGCTTCTACGAACGCGACGGCACGACGGCCATCTGCCCGCCGCTCCCGAGCTTCGCGTGGACGCCCACGACGCCGAAGATCCGGCAGGCGGTCATGTTCACGGACGCGTCCACCTCCGGCGGACGCCCGATCGTGTCCCGCGACTGGGCCTTCAGCGACGGCGCAACGGCCGCGGGCGCGGCCGTCTCGCGCACGTTCGCCCGCTCGGGCAACGTCGACGTGACGCTCACGATCGTCGACGGCGAGGGCTACTCCGTGAGCGCGACGCGCACGATCACCATCGTGAACAACGCGCCGACGCTCCCGGTCGTCCCCGACCGCACGATCAACGAGCGCCAGTGGATCGCCTTCTGGGTGAACGGTCGCGACGTCGACAACGATCCGCTCACGTACACGATCGCGCCGAAGCCGGCCGGCGTGACGTTCGCGAAGGGCGGGAACCAGTCCGCATTCTTCAACTGGGTCCCGGCGAACAACCAGGCGGGCGTCTACGACTTCGTCGTCACCGTCACCGACGGCGACCTCGCCGCGGTCGGAAACTTCCGCATCACGGTGCTCGACGTCAATGCGATCCCGACGGCGCGCTTCAACGGCGTGCCTGTGGTCGGCGTCGGTCAGACCGCGAAGTTCACGAGCACGTCCTTCGACCCCGACGGCACGATCGTCCAGACGAACTGGACCTTCAGCGACGGTCCCGTCCTCGCGGGCGCCGTCGTCGAGCGCTCGTTCGCGGCCGGCGGCGTGTACGGATTCGTCCTCGCGGTCGTCGACAACGACGGCGCGGTCGCGACGAAGGAGGGCATCGTCCAGGTCGACGCGACGGCGCCGGTCTCGACGATCGCGCTCTCGGGGCCCGGCAACGCGCCGAACTACAGCGGCACGGTCACGGCGACCCTCGCTGCGACCGACTCCCACGGCGGCGCGGTCAAGCGCTACGCCCGCGTGGACGGCGGCGCGCCGGTCGAGGTCACGGGCCCGCTGTCGGTGTCGAGCAACGGCCCCCACACCATCGAGTACTGGGCCGTCGACGCCCGCGGCAACGTCGAGGCGCCGCGCTCCGTCCAGTTCCTGGTCGACCTCTTCGCCCCCGACGCGAGCTGGTCGATGCCGAGGAACCTCGGGCCCTTCATGAACAACCGCATCGACATCGAGGTCATCGCGCGCGACCTCGGCTCCGGCATGAAGCACGTGAAGATCTTCGTCGGCGACCTCGATCTCGGCCAGGCCGAGCTCACCGAGGGCGCGGCGCTCTTCACGATTGCCGGCTCGGGCCCGTACTTCCGGGCGACGTGGGACACGACCGGGGTCGCTCCCGGCCTCCACATGCTCACGTTCGTCGCGGAAGACCACGCCGGGCACACGACCCGCGCGGACCGCGCGGTCCTCGTGCTGCCCCCGGCGCCGCAGGCGACGATCGTCGTGCCGGACTTCGGCGTGGGCGACGTCCTCCCGTGAGCCCCTGAGGGCCGCGCGCGGCGCGCGCGGCCTTCGACCCCATCCGTCGCCCGATCGGGGGACAGCGTTCCTTCCTTCGGGTGACGACCGTTTTTCTATATGCTTTCCAGCCAAGGATCAGCTGCGGCGCGGGACGTGCCCGGGTCTCTCCCCGGAACCCGCGCCCTCGACCGGACATCCTCTCCCCCGCGGCCGACGGTCGCGGGGGCAACACCTTCACCGAATCCTTATCCGGCGTGACGCGGCTCCGCGTCATGTGACCGACGCCGCCATCGAGGCGCGGGGCCTGCGCAAGATCTACAAGAACGTCCGCGCGGTCGACTCCGTCTCCTTCAAGGTCCGCAAGGGCGAGATCTACGGCTTCCTCGGCCCGAACGGCGCCGGCAAGACCACGACCATGAAGATGGTCCTGGGCCTCGCGCAGCCGACCGCGGGCCAGGCGCTCCTCGGCGGCGTCGACGTGGCGACCGATCCCGTCGCCGCGCGGCGAGGCCTCGGCTTCCTCCCGGAGTCCCTCAATTTCTACAAGACGCTCACCGGCCGCCAGACGCTGCGCTTCTTCGGCGAGCTCAAGGGCGTCTCGCGAAGCGAGGTCGACGAGCGCCTCGCGCAGGTCGGCCTCGAGCAGGCCGCGGACCGCCGCGTCGGCGGCTACTCGAAGGGCATGACGCAGCGCCTCGGCCTCGCCCAGGCGCTCCTCGGGTCGCCCTCGATCCTCGTCCTCGACGAGCCGTCCTCCGGCCTCGACCCCGCGGGCGCGCGCCAGGTGCGCGACATCCTGCGCTGGGTGAACCAGCGCGGCACGACCATCCTCTTCTCGAGCCACATCCTGAGCGAGGTGCAGGAGGTCGCGAACCGCGTCCTCATCATCAACAAGGGCCGCGTCGTCGCGGAGGACACGATGGGCGCCCTCCGGGACACCCTGAAGCTCGACGGCCGCATCCTCGTGCGCGTCGCGCCCGGCGAGGGCGAGCGCGCCGCGGGCGCGCTGCGCGCGCTCGGCCCCGGCGTCGCGGTCGAGGTCCGCGGCGACCTCGTGGACGCGCGCCTGCAGCCCAAGGCGAAGCTCGACGCGTTGAACGCCATCGCGCGCGCGGGCGTCACGATCCAGGATTTCGAAACGAAGGACTCGAGCCTCGAGGACGTGTTCATCAAGATGACCTCCGAACCGGCGGCCCCGGCTCCGCGGGAGGGGATCGCGTGACGTCGCACCCCATCCTCGCGGTCGCGAAGAAGGAGTACGTGGAGAACTTCAGGAACGCCTACGTCGCGATCCTTTCCGTCATCTTCCTCATCCTCATCGTCATCACCGCGTACTACAGCCGCGCGATCACGAGCGGCGAGTCCGGCGCGGCGTCCCTCCCGGCGACGGTCACGACGATGCAGACCTTCACGGGTTTCATGATCCCGATCCTCGCGCTCGTCGCGGCCTACGCCACGTTCGCGGGCGAGCAGGAATCAGGAAGCCTCGCGCTCCTCTTCGCGCAGCCCCTGACCCGCCTCGACGTCCTCCTCGGAAAGTTCCTCGGCCTTTCGGCCGTGCTCGCCACGACCCTCCTCGTCGGCTTCGGCTTCGGCGGCCTCTGGGTCGGCTCGCAGTCGGCCACGACGAACTGGGGCGACTATGCGGTGTACCTCGCGCTCCAGATCCTCTGGGCCTCGGCATGGGTCGCGGTCACCATCCTCTTCTCGAGCGCCCTCAAGCGCCGCTCCACGGCGATCGGCGGCGCCATCGCGACGTGGTTCCTCTTCAGCGTCCTCTGGCCCATCCTGTTCTTCGTGCTGCTTCTTGCGACCGGAAACCCGGAACGCCTGTTCCGGGGAGACCTTCCGGACTGGGCCGCGGCGTTCGCGCTGCTCAACCCCAACGAGGTCTTCGTGCTCCTCCAGGCGCACGTCCTGCCCGACTACGCGGGCCTCATCCAGCGCGCCCTCGTGCGGACGGATCTCGTGGCGGGCGACGTGGAGTCGCAGAAGCTCGTCCTCGGCGCGGCGGCGGTCGCGTGGATCGTGGGGCCGCTCGCGGCGGCGTGGGCGATCGTGGAGCGGAAGGATCTGTGAGCGGGGGGTACTGGGGTGGCCGCGGTCCCCTGGATCCATCTACTGTCCGCAAATTTGCAAACACCCTTATATGATGTCCGCGAATACGCGGACACAATGACGAGGACAGGCCTTCCATCCCGCCCAGCTCCCCATATGGGCTCCGGAACCGTCCAACAGGCCGTCCTGATGCACTTGATCAAGGACGAGGAAGGGTTCGCGAGCGTCCGCGAACTCGCACGACGGCTCGCCGTCGGCCACACCAAAGTCGCGGAGGTCGTGCGCTTCCTCCAGTTCCATCAAGCCGTTCGTCCCGATGCGGGGCGCTGGGCGGTGGAATGGGAGAAGACCGCTCGCCTTCTCGGTGCGCTTCGTCTCTCTTCGGTGGTTCCGGTCAGGACGGTCGATGCGGCGGTGAGCCAGGCCGAGGTCCGTGATCGATTGGAAGCCGCGGGCGTGCCGCACGTCTTCGCCTTCACGACGGCCGCCAATGCGCTCGCCTACTTCGAGCCGCAGCCTGAGACGTGCGTCTACGTCGAGAAGCGGAGGGCCGGCGAAGCGGCGCGTCTCCTCCAGCTGGAGTCAGCCTCGAATCCGCGGCGCGCGCGCAGCCTTGCGTCCCATCCACGCGTCCTCCTATTCGGCGAGCGGCTCGCGGTCCTCGACTCGACCGCATCCGCGATCGGGACCATCACGAGCCTCCACCAGACCTACGTCGATCTGCTCCACTACCCGCTCGCGGGCGCGCAGGCCGATTTCCTGAAGAAGGCGATCATGAAGCAGCGGGCGAGACGGTCGCGTGAAGGCGATGCGGGGGCGTCGCCGTGAGGGAGGGCGTCGACGTGCGCGTCATGGACCTGCACGTCGAGCCCACGGCCCGCGACGCGTGGGACTTCTTCTTCGACTTCTTCGCCGAGGTCGAACGGCTCGGCAAGGAGGTCATCGTCGAGGGCGGATGGGCGGTCGCGGCACACGGGAGCCCGGTCGCAAGCATCGACATCGACGTCATCGTCGGGGAGGAGGATTACGAGGATCGAAATTTCTACGACCTCCTGCACGCCGAAGGCGCCTACGCGCGTCCCGAATCGCCCGCCCGCGTCGATTGGAGTTTCGCGACGTTCAATCGCCTGTGGGGGAGCCGTTCCGGTTACGATCGCGCGGCGCTCCTCTCCGGCCGCACGACGAAGGCGATCGTGCGCGCGCCCGATGGGCGGGAGGTCGTTCTCGCGATCCCGATGGTCCCGGCGCTTCTCGTCATGAAGCTCAAGGCGTTCCGCGACCGGGACCTGCAGTTCCGCGTCATGCGCGACCCGGTCGAGATCGCGTCGCGGGATCCGCACGAGATCCGGGTCGTCCATCCCGACGAAGGCTATCGGTTGAGGAAGGCCGCCAAGGATCTCGTGGATGTCGGGTTCCTCTGGGCCCTTCCGGCCAACGACCCGGCCGAGGTCCGTCGGCTTCTCGAGAGCTTCGGGATCCGCAAGGCCATCCTGGAGGCTCTCGCGGCGTGTGAACCGCGCGTCCTCGACGCGGCCGAGTACCTCATCGGTCGGCACCGGCTCCCGTTCTCGGCCCGGCCCGTCCTGCGGGTCGTCATGGATGCGCTCGCCTGATCGGGCGCGCCGCGCCACGAGCGCGGCTCGAAGCTGTTGAACGATCGGATCTCGTGATCCAACGCATTGCCGGCCGAGAGCCGAACCCGTACGGCGATAGCAAAGATATTTGCCCCCCCCCCCGCGCTTGGGGGTGTCGATCGCATGAATCGGACCACGCTTGTCGGACTCGTCCTGGCTTTCGGCATGATCGCGCTCGGCTTCCCGGCCGTGGCGGAAGATCCGGAGTCGGGGTCCGGGCCCGTGTGGGACTTCGACGAATTCGACTGCAACCCGTCAGGCTACGCGGACTATTGCCCGAAGAGCGGGAACTACCTCGAACTCGACACGATGGACATCTACTATTGGGACTCGGGCTCCGTGGGCGCGATGGACCCGCACGAGGAGTTCCGGCCGCCGTCGCTCACGAACACGGGGACGAAGGCGAGTGGATACGAAGGCTATGTTTGGACTTGGCCCTATTACGCGGGCGAATCTAACGGTCCGACCGAGTGGTGTGATGAGCAAGATCATGGAATCACCGTCGATCTGTGCGTTGCCGCACGCGTCGCCGTCCTCGGTCCGAAATGCGCGACCCTTCATATCGCCCACGATGAGGCAGTTCTTCAGAGTGATGGAAGATACCATGCCCGAGAATGGGTCACAGTCGTTCCCCTCGGGTGCGAATTGGCTGTCTACTTCCGTAATGTGATGCACCCCGAGTACACCGGCATTGAGGTGTGTACGACCGGCGTCGCATCGTGGATCCAATTCAGTCCGAAACCGGCAAGTCCCCCGGACCCGACGAGGTACGGATATCAATGGAGGGATGCGGGTGAGGACTGGGGGACGGTGGAATGCGAATGAACTCTCGCCTCGTGGCCATCACGTTGACAACCCCCTGGCTGCTCGGTTTTCTCCTGAGCGGAGCTTCGAGTAGCGCGCTCGCGTGTGAGCCGGGGCCGGTGGGTCAACGCGAGGACGTGTTCCTACCTTATGGTGCGTCCTGGGACTCGAGTGGATCTTTTAGGTTCGAAACTCTCCACGTCGGGCAATATCAGAAGTACAACTACCAAATCGCGGGCGGACCTTGTGTCGCGGGAATCGAACCGTCGGTTGGATCGCTGCAGGGCTCGTGCAACGCAGCATCGGCTGACCCCCCCGGCGTGAGGGTTGCGACCGTTCCGTCCGGTTTGGGGTGGAATCAGCATCCTAACTCGCTGAACCCTCACGGCATGCTGATCATGACGTCGGGCGACGTCGGCGCTGACAAAGAGAATGTCAATCTTGCCGGCGCTTCCTGCGCCCCTATCCTGCTCCTCGACGCCACCCATTGGGGCGCTCCGTGCAGAAATCCGGATGCGGAATACGACATGGGGTCGGCCGGCTCGCCCACCCCTGAGGGGGGATTGTATCACAAGCAATCCGACGGCAATCTCTATGTCGGCGGAACTCACCACAGCGTTGGGCCGAAGGCTTACAACAGTCACGTGGAGGGTCACTGCATTCCGTTGATCACCTATCGGTATGATAGCACCGAATGGGAGCGATGCCTGTCTTGCCCGCCATGATCCGGGAAGTGCTCGTCGTCGCGACGCTCCTCCTCCTTGCGTTTAGCCCCCTCCCGGCCCAGGCGGTCTCCCAATCTGAAACGGTGATCCTGGCTTCGGGTACAGTGATCGGCCCCGGCTGGTTCTGGGTGTATATCCAACCCGGTTCGCGAGCGCCATTGAGCATCGAACTCGCGGCCTACGATGTCGGACCTCCGGCCGCGGGGGGTCGGTTCGCGAGGACGATCCACGGGATCGGGACCGTGTTTC